>CADBUF010000078.1 GCA_902797795.1 uncultured Erysipelotrichaceae bacterium | reverse complement strand
TGAGAACCGAACGGGGCTCCAATTGCCACCTTGGATTCTCTACCGTTTGAAGATGTACCTTTTTATGGGCCCTGTCTTCTCTTCGCCGCTCTTTTACAAAGCGTCCAGATCAAGAGGTTATCTAATGATATAACTTTGACTGGCTAACATTATTATATAATATTTAGGAGATACTTCAATATGAAACAAGAAATCATTGGACCAAAAATCAAACAATTTAGAAAAGAAAGAAAGATAACACAAGAGGAACTTGCGGATTCTTTGGGCTACTCTGGTAAATCAGTCATCTCTCATATTGAAAAAGGTGACGCCGATATGACTTATGAGAAGATTCTTCTTTTATTAAGAACGTATGCGTTAGATGCAAACGAATTATTTGATGTTGAAAATATCAATAAGCGATTAGATACCTATAGGATGGAAGAACGAAAGAATAAAAAAGTAGTGGTGTATATCCATGGCTTATATGGATCCGCTAAAGAGGCTAATGACTATTCTTATTTAAAAGATGAATATGATGTCGTTGGGCTTGATTATCAAGATGGAAATCCTTGGGAAATAAAGGATACGATTAGAAAAGAATTTGAAAGACTAATTAAAAACTACAAAGAAGTAGTGGTTATCGCAAATTCCATTGGAGCTTTTTATGCATATGAATATCTTAGTGATTTCAACATTAAACAAGCTTTCTTTATTTCTCCAGTTGCGGACATGCACCAATTATTACTTGGAATAATGATGTCTAAGAATATTTATTTAGAGAAATTAAAAGAAGAAAGAGTGATTAAAATAGATGATAAAACATCAATCTCTTACGAATTTTATAAGAGTTTACAAAATCATCAAGATAATTGGAATGTGCCAACCGAAATTTTGTATGGAGAAAGAGATAATGTTATATATATAGAAAACATTGCTGATTTCCTCGCCAAACACCCAAAGGCTAAATTGACAATTAAACAAGGTGCAGAACATTATATGCACACCAAAGAAGAAAAAGAATTCATTAAAAAGTGGATATTAAGCGCATTAGATATTAAATAATTATATGAACAAAATCCAATCTTTCTTATTATCTCAAGCCGATCAAAAATATCGTGATTTTACTTTGCCGTTAATTCCTAATATTGATGAAAAAACGTTTATCGGAGTTAGACTTCCTGTTATTAAAAAATATGTAAAAGAACTAGATGATAAGCAAAAAGAAGAATTCTTAAAGTCGCTTCCTCATCAATATCACGAAGAGAATGTATTACATGCGTTTATTCTTTCGACTATTAAAGACTATGATGAATTTATTGAACTAGCTGACGCTTTCCTTCCATATGTCTCTAATTGGGTAGTAAGTGACGCTATAAATAATAAGTATTTAAATAGATATAAGGATAGGCTTATCAAAGAAATATATAAGTGGTTAAAGAGCAAAGAAATATATCGAGTTAGGTATGCAATTAAATGTTTGATGAATTATTATCTTGAAATAGACTTTAAAGAAGAACATCTAAAGAAAGTCGAAGAAGTTCATCTAGATGATTATTATATTAAAATGATGGTAGCGTGGTTTCTCGCTACTGGATTAGCGAAGAATTATGATTCTTTTGTTAAAGTGATAGAAGAACGTAGATTTGATTCATTTACACATAACAAAGCTATTCAAAAAGCAGTGGAATCATATCGCGTTAGCGATGAACATAAAGCATATTTAAAAGCATTAAGAATAAATACAAAGTGAGGATTATTTATGGGACAAGCTTATGGAGTTAACGCAATTATTGTTAGAGATGACGGATTTAGTGTCGATTATCGACCAAGATGTCCATACTGCATGCATGTCGACATGATGAGCAAAGTGTGTGGCGCACACGCTTCTTATGGTGGAAGTCATACATTTACAGTTTGTCATAATTGTGGTAAATCATTTGAAGTTATCTTAAGAAGAGAAAACTAATAAAATAGTTTTATAAATCAATGAAAAATTAAGTTGCTCTTATGGGGTGACTTTTTTCACACTTATCAATATTAATAATGGTGTAAATACCATAAATACTATTTGAAAATATGGTGTAAATACCATATAATAGTAGTGAAGAAAGTGAGGCATCTACATGCCAACAATTAGTGTCTTTTATGGTATTTATATCATGATGTATTTAAAAAACAAAGAACATAATCCGCCTCATATTCATGCTTTTTATGGTAATGAAGCGGCAACCTTTTATATTTCTAGTGGTGAATTATATGAAGGCAGTTTTCCTAGTAGAGCAATGAAAATGGTTAAAGAATTTATTCTTAAATACCAAGATGAATTAATGAAGATGTGGGAAACAGGAGTATATAAGAAATTGAAAGGGTTAGATTAACATGCACATTTCAGCGACAAAATTAAAATTTCTTGATGACGTTAAATTAGAACTCACTTATCAAGATGGCAAAATTATTCGTTATGACATGTCTACTATGTTTTTAAAATTCCCTCAATTAGAGGAATTAAGAAAAAATAGGGCTTTATTTATTCATGGTCATTTAGATCCAGGCGGATATGGAATTATTTGGAACGAAGATTTGGATTTCGACACTAGTAGTATTTATGAAGATGGTGAAGTGGTGGGATACGAAGAAACCACAATTAATCAACAAATTGGAACTTTGCTGCTAAAAACTCGCGAAGAAATGAATATTACACAAACTGAGTTATCAAAAATGACACATATTGATCAAGGTGATATTTCTAAAATAGAAAGAGGCACTGGCAATCCAACAATTGCGAAGATCAACAAACTTTTTAGAGCTTTAGGAAAAAGTGTTTCCTTAACGCTTTTATAGTGAATTATTAAAATTTAATGTGCAAAAAAAGCTAAATTGTACTTTAAGATTTATTGAAAAGAAGTCGCTCATTTGAACGACTTCATTTATATTAAATAAATAAATAATTATTCTTCAACTTGAGCATTAATCAATTTAATGCTTCTGAAGATAAGCTCGTTTTCACTAGTGAGGTCAATAGTGATTCTGAAGGTGTATGTTCCACTTTGATTTGCGGTGATGTTTTCATTATTTCCATTATAGAAATAACCTTTATCATTGCCTCTTAATGATTTATATCCATAACCTCCGTTTTCTTCCCAGGAATTATGAACAACCTTAAATCCTTGTCCTTGTTCAATTGGAAGAGTTATTTCAGAACTAATTCCATCATCATCGTTAGTAAATCTATAGAAGCCATATTGACGGTTATCTAAATTCCAAGTAGTCATATCACCACATATAAAGTAGACATCTTCTCGTCCAAGTTCTAAATTATTGTAGACTCTAATAGTATTATTTGCGTCTGAGAAATATAGGAAGGTGAATGTAAACATTCCTTCTTCATAGCCAAAAGCATATATATCACCGTTTTCTTTATAGACTAATTGAGCAGGGCTACCATATTCTAATAAACTAGTGAAGATTGATCTTGTTACACTTGAATCAATTCCGTAAGGAGTGATTTCAATTGCTTCAACGGTACATACATAATCAACATCAAGTTCAGCAGGTAATGTGAATCTATATTGAGTAAGTTCTGCAATTGCGTCTTTTAATAATCTTGTTGGAACATCTGGACCTGGACCTGGAGTGCCTCCGCCTTCTTTTCCATGCTTAAATGTGAAGCGAATTTCTGAACATTGCATTCCGACATCAAAGAAGTAATAAACCTTAAATGTTCCGTCTAACTCTTCATCGTATTTATATGATGTAGCAGTGCCATTTTCCTCGCCTTCTTCAAAACCACGACTATGAAGAAGATCGCTATAAGCACGGCTCATTTCCATATAATTGGTGGCGTATGCTTTTACGATACTTACGCTTTCATTCTCGCTAGCGGTGTCTAAGAGTTGCATTTCTCCACTGGTGTAGCCAGGTGCGATTAAGAATTTCTCATCAATATAAGGCATGTCTGGGAAATATTCACTCCAACCAGAAGCTTCAAATTTGATGCTTGGGAAATCAGGGAATGATTTTGTATCTGTAATACGATTACTAATTGGTAATTCAAGAGTGAAACTTGTGTCTTCTTTATATTCAAAGAACAAAGACAAATCCATTTGCGCTGTACCTTTAAAGAGGTCGATAACACGTGTGTCTTCTTCTATTTCGTAATATTTAGCACCGCTCCCAGAACCAAATTCCAATATTAAGTACATGTTGAAGAGTGTTAAATCACTAGTGGTCATGATTTCTCCACCGTTTTCATCAACAAACTTAAATTTTGGATAAAGATTTTCTGCCCAGCTAGTTGGCTCATTGAATAATGTTCTTATATTGGTATCCAAAACTACAGAGTTAGGGGAATTCCAAACTGATTCATCGTTAGTGGTCCAGTGAATATCAGCGAGGTCGCCAATTTCCCCGTGCTGACCGCCTCCACCTTCATCTTCTTCACGAGTCACCAAATCATAGATGATGTCTTTTCCATATATTTGACTGAATTGGTTATAGATGGTTTTGATTTTGGAATTAACTGTACCTTCTTTGTTAAAGAAAGCTTCTGGATTAATATCCGTACTATTAAGGCATAAGCCAGAGAATAAACCTTCACCAAAGGCTAATCTCTTTTCATCTTTAAGATTATTGTTTTTATAGAAATAACCATTTTTATACCAGGCAAAGCAATCGACATTATATTCGATTTCATCTACGTAGGATTCAAATGTAGGATGTGCTTGATTTCTTTCAAGTCTCTCACTCGCAGATAAACAGAATTTTCTCCATTCTTTAATGCTGCTGTCTTTCATTTCAACATAGTCATATTCATAAACATGTTCATCACGATATGAGAGATTCTTTTCATCATTATCAGTAATCATCTTTAAGGAATAGTTAGGAAGTTGTTTCTCCATATCATAATCAAGCAACATGGAAACATACCATTTAGATGTATAACGATTTTCATTCTTTGCTAAGGTAATATCAAAAGAAACATCCGCTGTAATTAAATCGTTGTTATTAATATCAACTTCTAAGGCAAGTACAAAAGTGTAATTATATTTATTTTCTTCCCCTTCAGCCTCATATCCTGTTTCCATGTCAACATAGACACTACCAGTAATCGTGTCGTAATATTTTTCTCCAAAGGAATATGATTCTCCAACGGTCTCAATAACTTTCTTTAAATATTGGAATTGGATCATTGGAGGTTGATCATAAGATAAATCTTCAATTGAGGTACCTTGGATATCGCTACTAGTGAATAAAGCAAATAAATCAGCAAGTCCTTGTTCATCACTTCTTCTTACTTTAGGAGCGTTCAATTGATGATAAGAAGCATATTGGAAACTAGCTTCAACCCCACTAAGAGCGGTTTTCACTTTTTCATATTTTGTGGTAGGTGGTACATAAGGGGCGGGCATATTTCCTCCACCTCCTTGGTCAGTGCTTCCTCCACAAGAGACAATAGATGTCGATAATCCTAAAAGTGTAGTTAAAAACAAAATTTTTTTAGATTTCATCATATTTTACCTCATAACTTTACTATATTATATATGCGCGATAAAAGAAAGGTTATTATTCCAGTAGAACATATAATCTTATTAATATAAAAAAGGACTGTTCATAGAACAGCCCATTTAATTTGGTGATGCTTAGTTATTTAATATTGCGTCTAAATAGGCATCAAGATTTGAATTCAAACCTCTAGTCCATTTAGTAGATGTATCCATTGAAAAAGCAACATAAGCACGTTTAAATTTTGAATCTGCTAAGTAATCTTTTGCGAGATCATTAAAGAACTCACTTATATGGTCGCCTTCAATAGAACCGTGTACATGATTTCTTGATGAACCAGTACCATCTTCAAGAATATAGATAGCAGTGAAGCTCTTATCGTTAGTGGAGTCCTTATTAACTGTGACACGAGAATTAGCGTCAAGAGTTAAGTTATTGATAGATTGACTTAATGAGTTATTACCATAGCTAAGTAAGATGCCTTCTTCAATATTAAATAAATCAAAACGAATTGTTTTTTCTCCACTTAAGAAGTTTAAATATTCCCATGTATCTTGTGGGGTTGGAGTTGGGGTAGGAGTAGGTGTAGGTGAACCGCCTTCACTTCCTCCACATGATGCGAGCATTAAGGCCGCTAACAAAGTTGTGCAAAACTTTAATTTCATATTTATATGTCCTCTTTATAAATTTATTATACAACGTAACAAATACATAACCACTTAAATGATACTATTAGCGGTTTTAGAGTGACTGATTATTGAACATTTGATAATAAAATATTATAATAATTTTGACAAAATTTAGTAATGGAGGAAGGTGTATGACAATTATGGCATCAGCGGATATTCGCTTAAAATACAATGACGTCGTTGAAAAATGCAAAGAAAGCGGCCAACCAGTTTATTTAACCAAAAATGGTCAAGGCGAATTAGTGGTTATGGATATTGCTTCTTTTGAAAAAAGAGAACAAGAATTGCATGCCCAACAACTCGTTTTAGAAGCTCTTGCGTCACGTCTTTCTGGTGAAAAAGATTATTCATTGGATGAGTCCAGAAGTCTTATTAACAAACTTATCGAAGGCAAATAAAAATGGGTACACTCAAAATCATTATTGCTTCAAAGGCTCAATCAGATTTATCGGAATGTGTTGGCTTTGTTTTAAATGTTTCTAAAGAATCTGCTTACACATTGGCTAATGATATTTTCTCTTCCATTGAATCACTAAAAACATTCCCTGAGCGAAATCCTATTTTTGAAATGCCAAATTCCTTTCCATTTACTATTAGAAAATTTGTTATCAACAAAAGATATATAGCTCTATATGCAATTGAAGACAACGCTGTTGTTATATATCGTATTTTAGATTCTCGCAGAAAATTTGATTATTTAATAGCATAAAATACGATGGCAACCATGGAAGCAAAAAGATAAATTAAAATAATAACTAAGTGAATTAAAAGAGCGCATCCTTTATAACGGTGCGCTCATTTTTTAGGATAAGAACTGTTTGAAGTTCTGTGCAAATAGATGTCCTAATTGTATTTGTGATTCAGAATCGTAGTGGGCTGTATCAGGACTTCCTTTTGGTTCAAGGTTTGTGTGTAACCCTTCTCCAATTGTATCGATATAGATGTTATTTTCACTTTCTTCAGAGAAAGCAATTTTCGCGTCATTGACTTGTTTATAATATTGCCATTGACTTGAATTACTAATTCCTGCGTCAATGAATGGAATTTCTTTATTGCCCGCTAAATCTTTTAAGTCTTCTCTAACATTACCAACAAATTGTCTAAGGTTATCTTGATAATATTGGTAATATCCTTGATAAGAGTCTCCTTCTCCTTGCATCCAACAGAATGCTTTGATTGTAGGAGTATAACCTTTTCTTACCAATTTATTCATTTGCTTTTTAACGTATTCAATTAAGCGAGGATACATTTCTGAATCTTTTTGTAGCCAATCATCTTTTAAATTACTTGCTCCACAAGCAAATTTAATTAAGAAAAGCTTATTAGCATATTCTTCATGTAATTCTTCAGCGATACCAATTTCTGGTCCAAAGGTATTTGTGCTATTACCTTGGCCTAAAGAAACTTTGACAAAGCTGTCTCCTCTAGAAATGTTTTGTGAATAGAATGTTACTCCTCCAGTTATTGGCCAATCTTTGGTCCAACAATCAAACGCAATTTGAATGGATTCAAAGCCTTGATAATATTCAAAGTATTTTTGATCTCCCATGGAATCGGAAATGCATTCACAACGAGTACAACCAACAGCGTTAGATTGTCCTGAAATAATAATGACATCTACTGGATTAACAACAACTGGACCCACGGTTGACCCACCTCCTTCTTGATTTTGTTCACCACAACCAATCAATGAGAATAGTAGTGGTGCGAAAGTTAATAAACGAATGATTTTGTTCATATTTGCTCCTCCTATTTAAGAGTATGTTTTAAATCAATAACTATCTGCTTGTTTCTTATCGACATTTTACTAGGCATATTATCTAGACTATAGAATTTTAAAGTCTTCACTTCTGATTCTTGAGGAATCATGTCGCCTTTATATTTCTTGCATATATAGACTAGATCAATACCGTATATCTCATCTCCATTAAAATAGACATAATGGGTGATTTCTCCAGAATAGACTTTAAATAATTCAAGTTTGACGGCTTCTAGATTAGTTTCTTCTTTTAATTCTCTTTTAGCGGCCTCACTTGCCTCTTCTTTTAAATCTATTCCTCCACCTGGAAAATCATAGTAGCCATCATCCGCGCGTTCTTCTAAAAGCACTTCACCCTTTTCATTAAAAAGGACGACTACTGCATGAGGAAGAAGTAGAGGCATGTGATTTGTTTTTTCTCTTAAGTCTTTAATGTAATCACTCATACTGTTCAAATAATAAGGATGCTGCTCCTATTTTTCCTGAATCATAACCTAAAGATGCTAACTTAATTGGTATTTCAGGAGCGTTTATATAACCATAATGTTTCTTCTTCATATATTTTACTATCTTTTTGATAAGATAATCTCCTTCATTAGCAACTCCGCCGCTAAGAAGGAATATTTCTGGTCTAAATATGTTACAGAAATCTAATAGTCCTTCAGATAGATAGATGACATATTCTTTAACTAATTTTTTAGCCAATTTATCACCTTGACGTTCTAATTCAAAAATAACTTTAGCGTCTATTACATCTTCTTTGTTAAGTTTGCTATCAGGATATTTTTTTAAATTATTTTTAGCTTCTTTAATGATTGCAGTGGCAGATGCATAAGCTTCTAAACATCCTTTTCTTCCACAACTACATTGCCTTCCATTATATCTAATTACTTCATGACCAAGCTGAGCGCCAGTACCACCAAGTCCATCATATAATTTGCCGTTAATGATGATACCTCCACCGACACCAGTTCCTAAGGTAATCATGATAATGTTTTGATAGTTTTTGCCACTTCCAAATCGCGCCTCTCCAAGAACCGCACTTGAGGCATCATTTACTATTTTTACACGCAAATTGACCCTTTTTTGCACAAAATCAGCGATTTTGAAGTTAATCCACTTCGGTAAATTAGGACTGCTTTTAACTATTCCAGCTTCTTTATCTAGTATTCCTGGAACTCCTAAACCTACACCAATTATTTTACTTTTATATTTTTTATTTTTGATGAATTTATTAATCTCATCACACATTTTTCCGATGGATATTTCTGGTTCGATTTCTTTATCCATTTTTAAAGAAAAACGGTCAAGTATTTCACCCTTGTCATTTATTGAAGCACCTTTAATTGAGGTACCACCAATATCTACTCCAATAGCAATCATTTATTGACTCCTGAAATAATGACTACTCCGTGTCCTTTAATTAGACACTCTTTTCCATTAGGAAGGAAGAACGTGTCATATTCATGGAATGGGATATCATCCACTAGTCCATTACCTTCAATAAAAGTAAAGGAAAGGAAAGAACCTTCGTTTGCAGATATCTTCAATTCTTTATCAAATGATTTTCTAATGACTTTGAAATATTGGTTATCCGCTAAGATATCGCTTTTAATTGGTCTATTTTCATATTTATGGTAATCAATTACTTTCAAGGCCTTATCGATATGTAATTCACGATAATTACCATTTTTGTCTTTTCTTAAATAATCATATAAACGATATGTGAGATCACTATTTTGCTGAATTTCAATTAATCTTACACCTTTACCAATTGCGTGGATTGTTCCTGGGTTGATTATAAAGGTATCACCTGGTTTAACTTTATAAAAATTAAGGCATTCTTCAATCGTGCTATCTTTAAGTTTTTCTTCGATTTCCTCTTTTGAGTAGTCTTTATTTAGTCCAACATATAGACCTGCATCTTTTTCGGCATCGATAATATGCCACATCTCACTTTTCCCAAATGAATTTTCATTTTTTAAAGCATAGTCATCACTTGGATGAACTTGTATTGATAAATTATCACGCGCATCTATTAATTTTATTAATAAAGGGAAATATGGAAAACGTTTACAGTTTCTTCCTAAGTCCTTATCGCTTAAAAGTTCATTTAACGGCTTATTTGAGCCTTCTACAGCGACATTATTATCTTTTCTAATAGAAAGTTCCCATGACTCAGAAATAACGTCCTCGTCGGTTTTACGATATTTTTTTAAATATGTTCCACCCCATAGATACGCTTTGGTGATGGGGATTAATTTAACTACCTTATCCATATTAATAGAAAGAAACGTGTCCTAAATAAACGTAAGTGGTTGCAGAACTATTGGTTTCAAAATAGAAAGATATGTTATAAATGGTTCCATAATTTAAACCAAGTTTGATATTCTTCCATTCGTTAGATCCGATATCACTTGTGATATAGGCCTGTGTATATGAACTACTAGGAACAGCATGGTCTCCACTTGTAGATGATTTTGCAGTATAAACATAAATTCTAAATGATGAATATATTGCCCCATTAGGGTTATATAACCAGACAGAAATACCTTTAGGTGTAAAGCCAGAACCACTGTTGAAGTCAGACTTTAATGTGAATCTTGTCTTCTTATATGAACTATTAGCAATTCTAAGGCCCATTGAATAATCTTCTTCCATACGATAGACATTATTCGCGGTTGTCCATTCTCCTGATCCAGAATTAGCTTGCCAGCTACCTGACATATACCATCTTTGCCACACTAATTGGCTGGCGCTATTGGTTGAATAATTACAACGGTCGTGCCACGATTCAGAACATGTAATACTTCCATTATTGGAAATATAAGAAGATATAGAGCCATTAACTCTCAAATTACTTATAGTGCCACTATCTTTATTAACAGTACCGCTCACTGTTCCATAGGAATATCCTCCAGCAGAACCAGTAGTGGTAATACTTAATGCACCTGTAGATTTATTATATGTATATTCAGTAGCGCCAATATCAGTGCCATCAACTTCAACTTTTACGTGTTCTCTTGAGTCACCATGTAAAGTAATTAATACAGGAATTGAGCTCTTTCCATATAAAGAAGAAGCCATTCCACTTAATGTAGCGTGACCTAAAGCGGTCATTGTTACTTTATCTTCTGGCTCGATATAAATATCCTCAGAAACAGGGACATATATTCTCATATGGTTAAAGAAAGAGATATAATTTTGATTAACATAACTACTAGAAGTAGAAGAAACATTAAAGGTTCTAGTTCTAAATCCACTCCAGAAAGAAGAATCTAAAATTGTAATAGTAGTGGAGACATTACTTGGTCTAGGACTATAAGTCCAGTGACCAGTCCAACAATCGCTTCTCCATTGATATCCAGAATCGACAATGATAACCGTGTTTTCTGGTAAATCGTTTTTGAAAGAATAGAATGGTCGAGTACACATGAATTTCTTCGCAGTATCATCGACATAACTATTATTCAAATCAGCGTATGAATCACATTTATAGAAACCAGTAATTGGGTCTAAATGCAATTTTTCAAATGCATCGATATTGATGAGATTATTTTTTAAAAGTAATTTGTCACTATCATAATAAGAATTATGGTCTTTAGGCTCTAATGTGCCCATTGAAGCATTAGGAACATATATATGGAACCCATCAAAGATTTGATCATATTGGCCTTTTAATGGATCGCTTTTTCCGATTTTAAAGATGTTAAAGGCACGATATAAATAGCCAGAGAAGAAAGAAGAATCTACTTCAATGACATTAGCATATGTTTCACCTGGTCTAGTGTCTTGTTTAGCGTCACTGACCCATGCTTCTGGCCTTACTCCAAAAGCGTCATCAATGACCACTAAAGAGCCAACAGGAAGTGTGCTTGAAGTGAATCTTTTTGTGGAAACGTAATAATTTGAAGTTCCAGACGAATTAGAGATTCTTTTGTTGTAGTTAGAGGAATCAGTAGAATTCCATAATGAACATCCAACTAATTCAGCATCGATTTCGGTATATTGAGATAAATCATATCCACTTAATTCTCTAACTGTGTAATTACTATTCGTACTTTCTAAAGGATGATTATAAGCATTTCTAATTGCCTCATAGGCAACAGTTTTATAAGAAGGATCAACTTCGTTAGGTAAATAAGAGCAGTTGCTCATATCTAAATCGATATTAAATAGATGAGAAACCATATTTAACGCAAGTAGATATCTTCCATGGACCGAAGACATATGTTTAAAGTCTCTAGTGATTGTTTCATTCATGTATGAAGTCTTTAAATTTTGAACCGTGGTTCCAGCAGGAATCATTCCTTCGAAAACCCCTAAAGAAGCGACTTCATCTTCATAGGCATCAACGATTGCCTCATACATTTCATTAGGGTCGTTATTATATTGTGAGAAGGCGTATATGGAAGAGCCTTCATCTGTGTAGTGGCTATCATATGACCAAGTTTGATACCAATAGAATTTTGATGTAGAACCAACAATTGATCTAACTCCATTGACTAAAGAGCTCAAATTAGCGTAACTAGATTTATCACCAATAGAGGCTGAAGCTTGTTGAAAAGTGATAATATCCCAACTCTTATCGTTAAGGATTTGAGTGAGTGATTTATTATCTTGATAGTTCCAGCTATAAGAACTACCATCTGTGTACATGTTTCTATATGAATAATTGCTATTATTATTGACTAAGTTATTGTAATGAGTAGCAATAGTGCAACTCGCGATATACGCGTCATATATATTTAAATTAATTCCATATGCGCGTGCGACACGTGATGCATAAAAAACTGTGTCGTCTGAGAATGAATTACCAATCATCAAGACATTGAGATTTTGCTTACTATAACCAGTGTCTTCACAACTGTAATTAATACTCAAATTATTGATGCTAACATTTGTGTTTCCATCATTTTTTAAATAGAAATATTGAGGCTTTTCATTATTGAAGTCATAAGTTACTCCTGAAGATAATGAAACCTTATGAGAATAAATGATTTGATTATTATTAATAGTGGAACCGTAATATAAACTCAAATTACTGGAAGTAGACGAAGTATATGTAATGGAAGACATTCCACTTAATTTGTTATGATTTGCATTATTTGTTAAAGGGTTATATAAATACCCACCAGGTAAAAATGTTTGCCAGCCATCATTATATTTAATGACATCAGAGGCTTTAATAGTAATTGAATTGCCTAAATCGGTATTTACGTTTGCGGAGATTTCCCAAGAATAGGAGTTAGTGGTATCAGTTATTCTTTCATCTGAAAGTCTTAAAGTATAAATATGATCACCACTCGCTAATCTTGAAACGACTTTTTTTGAGTAAAATAAATCGCCAACGGTAGCACCGAGTAAAACAGTAATCGATATTCCTGCGAATATTTTTATACTATTTTTCATAAGCGCTACCTGTTGGCGAAATGATTCTAATTGTTTAAAGATTAGAATAGGAAGATATCGTCAAATGAGAGATATACACCAGTGTTATTGAAGTCAGCAATTTGCCAGTTGTAAATTGCGGCTGAGGAGAATCCCATTCCAACATAAGTCCAGCTCTTAGCTTTTGCAGTAACTGAACCAGTTTCAAAGTTGTTTCCAAAGCTCTTTGCCTTATAACCCCACATTCTCAAACTAATGTCAGAATTTGAAGGATTATAGACCCAGAATTGAATATTAGCAACGGTAATAGCGCTGGAGAAGTCACTGTTAAAGTTAAGAGCAACAGCGCCACCAGAGTATCCTCTACGTTTTAAGGAACCTGAACCAGCAGCAAATTCGGTTGTATTACTGGTAATTCTATCTGCGTTAGAGCTATCAACTTGCCAGCTTCCAGACATATATCTACGTTTGAATGTAGATTGTAAGACTGATGTAGAAGCATCACAGTTGTTGAACTTCATAGTTGAACTATCAGTTGGTCTATTTAATGTGAGATTACTAACGGCTGCACCGATTTGACCAGAACAGTTAACATTAGTTAATCTATCATTAGCGTAATCGTATTTACCGGTAATATTACCAACAGTGTATCCACCAACACTACCAGTAGTGGTGATTGTGAATGTGTTATTACTACTGTTATATGTAATACCAGTTGGGGATGCATCGTATGTTGAAATCTTAACACCAACTAATTGATTGGCTTGTGTACCAATTGCGATGACTAATTTGTATGAAGCACTACCAATTGTAACTGGGGCATAGAATGTACCACTTGGATAATAAGCAACTGGAGCAGAAACTGTGACTGTACATGTTGCAGTGTATCCGCCATCAACAGTTGTAACAGTAATAGTGGCATTACCAGCAGAAACAGCGGTAACGACGCCATCAGCTACTGTAGCAACACTTGAATTACTGGTTGACCATGTAACATTCTTATTTGTTGCATCATTTGGAGCAACGGTAGCAATTAATGAATCGCTTCCACCAGTAACGAGGTTAAGAGCGTTAGTATTTAATGAAACACCAGTGACGGCTACAGGAGCAACGTATTCTTTGTATGGTGAATCAGTATAAATTTCAACGTCGTCAATTGGGACATATTGAGTTGATCCACTGGATTGTTTTGCATAGAAACCAAAACCGTAATATCTTCTACCAGCTGTTAAATCAAATTCAAAATGTTGCCATGTTGAACCACTTGATACGGTGAAATCAAATGTCTCTCTTACTGATGTTTGATTTGACGGAGTAAGAGGAGTTGCATAGAAAGCGTATGCTTTCATTGGTGTATCAGAAGCATGATTTGTATTGAAACTGGCGTTTGTATAAGCACCACGAGCCCATAATGATAATTTGGCACCTTTACCAATAATGGATTCGACACCATATAATTCATTCATGGAGATGTATCTCATACCCATGCCGTTTGAGAATTTGAATGCACCACCTTTTGTGCCGTCATGTCCTTTGGTACTTAATAAGGTTGTGTTATCAGTTGATGTCATGATTGGCCAACCGCTACCACCGATTTCACCAGAACTGCTTCCAGTGTAATAATCAGCGTAGATTTGAGATCTTAAACCAGTTGTTGTCCATTTTGCATCAGCACTGACATAACCAGTACCAGTTGCGGAATAAGATTGGAAATTTTCAACTTTATGGACTTTATTAAATGTTTTTCCATTAAAGTTTGTGTATGCTCCGCTATAGAGAGCAAAGGAATAACCGTCATAACTACTTAAAGAATATGAAGATTTTCCAAGGGTAACAGTACCACTTGTTCTGCCACTAAGAGCAACAGTACCACTTGTACTTGTATTGCTTGGTTTATCAAGTGAAGTAAGAGTGGCGGTGCCATTACTAAATACTAGTTTGTATGTGTAAGTATCAACACCAAGAACAGTGTATGTTCCGTTAATAAGTTTGTTATCATAAGCGCTTGGATCACAAGAGAATGATAAAGTTAAACTTGTAATTGTTGCGCCGCTATCTCCGGCTTCGAGTTCGAAATAGTCACATGCTGGAACAGTAACTTTGCCAGCGCCAGCGCTAATTGTAACTGGATCGGCTTCGGCTAATAATGCACCTTTACCACTGTCTAAGATTGCTGGTTTAAAGGAGAACGATCCACTACCAACGAGTGTGACTCCATTAACAGCAGTAACAGCGGAGTTGTCTGTATCGAAATTGTGAATCTTTCCATGATTTGCAATTTGGATATTGCCACCATTTAATTTGGCACCTGAGAAAGTAAGATTGACAGTGTTGCCTAATTCGGTGACAACTGCACCTTTGACTTCGTTTTGATATGATGATGTTAAGCTTGATGGAGCGTTACTTCCACTTAAGACTAAATCGTAGCTACTTGGGTTAGCACCACGCATAGCCTTCAAAATTGAAGATTCGACACCAGTGGAAATTAATCCAACTGCTAAAAGGCAAGATGTCATGATTAGTAAAAATGATATTTTTTTCTTTGCCATTTTTTTCCTCCTTATAGAAAAATATTTCTATTATCAGTTAACTTTATTTTGCCTTCTCTAGAAGAAATGAAAATTTTTACTTAGTTAACAAAATTAAAAACAAGTAAACAAATATGAAATATTTCCTCATTTAATAAAAACAAAAACCCATCATTTGCTGATGGGAATTTTTGTATTAAGAATACATGTATTCTTTAATTTATAAATAATGTTATTTAATCACTCTATTTCTCTAATGGTTTTAACTCAAATCCATCAAATGGAACTTTGATTTTAAAAGTTGGCATTTTGTAAACAGAGAAATTGTTTTTAATGTTAAGCGTTACGTATTCTTCGAAGCCCTTAATTTTTACAAAAATAGTGTTGGTTTTGTGTTGTGGTTCTTCGTCATAACAAGAGACTTTGAGATATTCACCTTTGTTCACTTTTGTTAATGGATCTTTGATATTTTTTGCCACTTTATGTTTGAATACTGGCTTACATTTATCTTGCTTCAAAACAAATTCATATTCTCCATCTTCGCGGTGAAGATTATCATAAACGAGTGTTTCTCCTCCAATGATTGAGACATATGTTTTTTCATTTCTTGTTTTTAACTTTGCAATAGCCTTATTTGGATAGACGATTTCTCTTGAATAATATGAATCATCATGTTTGTCAAAGATGGAAATGTGCTCTAAAGGAAGATAAACATCTAATTCATCTCCAACCTTAATGTTTCTATCTTTATTAGCTCTAAAAATAAGGTATGGTTTGACCCCGTCAACTACCGCAAAGATGATGTTGTAGTTTGTTCTTTTTTCGATGAAATCAACTCTCACATTAAGTGGAGCGTTGCTCTCATTTTTTTCAAATTCGATATGCTCTGGTTTAATTGCTAAGTAGCGGTCTTTTTCATACGCACCCGCTAATAAATGAGACATAAATTCACTATCCATAACAATCGTGGATTTACCGACTTTGATTTTGTTATCTTTGAGTTGGCATGGGAGCTTATTAAATGAAGGCATGCCGATAAGAGAATGCTCACTTAAAACGTCAAACAGATACACTCTATTCATTGAGATATCTAAATGAATATCGTCGTTGACGTTAATATTGTTAAGAAGTGGTGATTTGACAACAACATTGTTCTTATGACCTTCAATTTTGGTGTACACAATTGTTTCATCACCAAGTTGTTCAACTGCTTCAACATGAGCAGGAATGCCTTTATTTGAAATTTTGATATGATCTGGTCTAACACCAAAGAGATAGTGTTTATCAAAGTCAATATCACTATTAATAATTTGTTTTGCGGTTTCTTCTTTAAACCACACAACATTCTCTTTATTCATTTCAAGTTCGAAACCAATCTTACCTTCTTTTTTAACTAGCATACCTTCAACGATATTCATTTGTGGTGAACCTAAGAAGGTTGCAACGAATAAATTAACAGGGTCTTCAAATAAAGTGACAGGAGAATCGGCTTGTTGAATAAATCCTTTATTCATGACAACGATTGTATCACCCATTGTCATCGCTTCAGTTTGATCATGAGTAACATAAATAAATGTGGTTTGAAGCTTTTCGTGTAATTTTGTGATTTCTGTTCTCATTTGTACACGAAGTTTGGCGTCTAAGTTAGAAAGAGGTTCATCTAAAAGGAAGACATTAGGTTCTCTAACAATTGCTCTACCTAAAGCGACACGTTGTCTTTGTCCACCAGACAATTCTTTTGGCTTACGATCGAGTAAATCTGAAATCTCTAATACTTCAGCAGCTTTAAGAACTTTTTCTTTAATAACCGCGGATTTTTCATGTCTTAATTTAAGAGAAAATCCCATGTTTTGATAAACGGTCATATGTGGATACAAAGCATAGCTTTGGAACACCATTGCGATATCACGATTTTTGCTTTCTACATCATTAACAAGAGTGTTATCAATATAGAGTTGACCAGAAGTGATTCCTTCTAGACCTGCAACCATTCTTAATGTGGTGGATTTACCACATCCAGATGGTCCAACAAGAACAACGAATGACTTATCTTTGATTTTAAGATTGAAGTCGTTAACCGCTCTTACACCTCCTGGATAAACCTTGTAGATGTGTTTTAATAATAGACTAGCCATAATTAAGCCTCCTTATATAAACCCTTTTTGTAATAATCAGGGTAATAATCTTTATTAATAAATTTATCGAAGCCACTCAAGATATTTAAAAACCAAATTAAGTGGCCGATAGAAACGAATAAAATAATTAATCCAACTGCGACAAACATCGTGATTTCCATGATTGAAGTTAAAACAACAATGACGCCAGGATGAATGATGAAAGCAGGGAGATTAAATTGAAATCTCATCAAGGTAAAGATGAATGAATTTTTAAGAATAAATTTAAGCTTATTTTCGTAAATGACAATTTGCGCAATAGAGTAATAACTCATCATTAAAACAACCATCGCTTGAATTACTAAAATGGCGATTCCAAAACCAGCGATAGCGGCGTTTACACTTGATAATTTATAGTAGAAGAAAAATGACCCAATCATCGTTACTGATAAGCTAATTCCGGCGATAAACCCTATAGATACCGCCTTTTTCCAATTTTCAACGAGTCCGACAAAATAACTTGAAGAGGCAAATTCACCTTCCGCATAAGCGATTTTTTTCAAACAATAGAACGAACCTGTTAGACCAACAATGCTGAAAATAACACTAACTAATAGACAGATACTTGTGATGATAAAAACAGTCATTAAGGAGTTGATATCAGATGAGCTTCTAACTAAAGAATAAAAGGAAATAAGCGTGCCAATTAAAGGCATATTGAAGACAGCTTGAAGGAGTGATATTTTCATCAATTCTACAAAGCGATGTTTAAAAATATCAAAAAACTGCAAGAACCTTGTTCGAGGCCTTTCATTTTCTTTAAAATCGGTTTTTCTGACGTTGTCTTTTTTCATATTTTTAGTTCTAATAGATGTTTCATATAGGTAATCGCGTTGTCATAGTAGATATTGTCCATACTATTGACAAAGCCTAGATTGACGCTACTGATTGATAACATGATGTAATAGTCATATCCTTCATCAAACATCATATATCTTTGCAAAAAGTGTTCTTCTTCTCTTCCTTTCAATTTGATGCCATATTTATGTGTCACTTCACTCGCATCAGTGTATTCATAATATTCATAATTGCTCAAACCATAATAGTTAATCACATAATCGTTTATTTCTACAAAGAAGCGGTCTTGATATCCTTTAAATTCATCAATTGTTTTTTTATCAAGCACGAGGATGTCACTTTTGTTCAAATAGATTTGCAATTTTGAATAATATCCGGTCGCGCTTGGCAAAGAATGAAACGCGCTTACTTGTCTTAAACTTTCAGGTGCGTAATAGTAATTTTGTAGATCAGTAGCGAATGATTCATTATAGATATTTGTTGCAAAGAACATCACTAATTGCTGATGGGCGCTTGGAAGATGAAAAGCTTGAAATCCCCAATACCAAAGTAGAGTGATGATACCAATAAATAGTGGATAGAGATACCACGTATGCGCAAATATCCTTTTAGAGGCTTCTTTATTTAATAGCTGCATTATTAATCTCCTCTAATTTGATGATGATATTGCGATATGTGTATAACGAATATTTTTGTCCCTTCTTTAATTCGATATCACTATCTAAAACATATAAATTGTCTAGATATGTTCCTTCCCCTTCCTTATATGAGAAACTTAATGTACGAAATCTAATGTTACTAATTGTTTTAATGTTTTTTTCTTCGATATATGTCAAATGACGACGATGTTCATAAGCGACATGGTTCGCATTTTTGAAGATCCTGTAATAGTGGACTACGACTGGAAAAATGTTGAAGAAATAAAAGATTAAGAAACAAATAAGCGAAGAATCAATAACGATATTAAGAATAAGGTTTAATCGGTAATCGAGTGGAGATTTAATTAAAGAGAAGACACTCCCAATAACAACACCTGCTATTAATAGGGAAAGGCAAATAAGGTGAATAATGAATCTTATTTTTGTCTTCTTTTTATATTTATCTACATCGATTACGACAGTCATCTTATCCTAACCAATCCATGATTGCTTTTTTAACAGCTGCGCCCCAGATAACATAGCCAATTTTTGACATATGTAATCCATCAGTGCAGAAATAGCCAAAGTGTGGAAGTCCGTTTTCTTTTAATAAGCCAACACCAGCATCAATACATGTTAAGTATTCATGTGTACTAGCGTGTTCTAAAGCGTAATTGTTAGCGATATCAAATTCAGATTGGAAGCTACCATACATTGGTAATTTGTTAATAAGGACATAGAAGATTTTGGCGTTTGGTAAAAATTCGTGTGTTTTATTAAATAAATCGATAAGAGCACGTCCGGTTTCATCGCCTTTTTCACCAGAGTTGATGATGTTATTAACACCAACATAATAGGCTACTGCCTTAGGTGAATATGGGAGAATTAACCTTTCAAATAATTTATCGGTCCATTGTTGAACGGTTGTGCCACCAATACCATGGTTAAAGGAAACAATTGGCGCCATATCTTCAGTTGATGTGGACCAGTTTTCCATTGAGGATGAACCGCCTAAAGCGATGTGATAGTTTTCAATATCGGCACCGTTTTGTTCATACTTACTAGCTTTTTGTTCATAATATGTAGACACATTAGCGATACTTAAAGAACTAGTAATATCATTAATTAAGATATTGAAAGATTTGCCGCTACTGACTTCTAGATGAATGGCCATAGCTTCTTCATCATATGTAGCCTTAGTTAAAGTGACATCGATTCTTCTTTCATAATTAACAGCAAAAGAGACGTCTTCTTTATGTTTAATTAAACGATTTATTCCGCCGGCAGTAAGATCAACTTTATAATTCACGCCTTCTTCATTTGCGGGGTAAACGCTCTTATTTAATATTCCAGTGACACGATAATCCATATCAGTGATAATCCTTTCTTCTGGGATGTATTCTGGTTCGACATATTCTTCTTCCTCACCAGTACCCCATTTGGCGTATAAAATGGTTGAACCAACAGCAACGTCATTTTCAAAATCCCATTCGTTAGTGCAAGCTTTTTCTTTAAACCATCCTTGGAATTCATAATTGTTTCTTTCAGGATCTTTTTCTGGTCTAGGAATTAATTGTCCAGGAACAATTTCCACTTTTTGATAAAGTGTGTTTTCCACCATTTCTTCATAGCCATTAGGAGAAGTGGAGGTGGAACGAGGAAAGTTAAGCATGAATAAAGCATAATAACGGTCATCGCCATATTCTTCGCTTTCTTCATTTCCCGCTCTTTTTATGGATGAAGCATATAATTGATTATTATTTTGCTCACCACACGCAAATAATAGCGAGACTACTGGAAGTAATAGCATTAAACGTTTTTTCATGGTTATTATTTTCCTCCTTTCAATTCTTTTAATAATTTTTCTTTTTCAATGGTAGCGAGGCAGATACATTGATCTCCTGCTCCATAATAGATGTAATATTTGTTTTTTACTTCTACGATACCGGTAGGGAAAACGCATCCGCTATAGAAACCATCTGATTCAAAATGGAATTCTGGTTCCATGATGAAGTCTTTAGTTCGTCCGAGGATTTTAAGCGGGTTCTTTAAATCTAATAGCATCGCACCGACACGATATTGCTTGTCTTTAGAAGAAACCCCGTGATAGATGAATAACCATCCTTCGCTTGTTTTAATAGGAGGACAACTTCCACCAACTTTTTCATCTTCCCAAGATTCTTTTCCTTCATATAGGAGATGTTCTTCTTCTCTCCATTCAAGTAAATCATCTGAATAAGAGAGCCAGATGGCGGGTTTCTTATTTTGATAGCCTTCCCCGCATTTATTCATCGCTCTAGAGATTTTGACAAATTTGCCGTTAACTTTTTCTGGAAAAATAATGACATCTCGATCATCAAATCTAGAATCAGTAATACGTCCAAGTTTTTTCCAATTTTTGAGATCTTTAGAGACCGCTAAATGGGTTTGTGTATCGTTATAAATAAGTGTTCTAGGACCAGCTTTTGGTTGGAAGCCAAAATATTCTTTATCTTCTCTCCAATATTGTCCTGGGGCAAATGGGCGAGAGGCATAAGTAAGGAAATAATAATCATCGATTTTTACTAATCGAGGATCTTCTACTCCTCCTCCATCCGCACCTTTGACATCGGGAGCAATTAATGGCTTATCACTTTGTCTTTTAAAATGAATACCATCTTCGCTAGTAGCTAAACCAATATAGATATAATGTTGTTTATCATTTCCAGCGCTACGATATAGCATATATAAAAGCTTTTCTTCTTCGTTATAAATCACCGCAGGATTTAAAACACAGAGGCTTTCCCATTTGTTCTTTTTGTTTTTAACGAGGATAGGATTATTTTGATATTTTTCTAATTTAATCATACTTACTACCTCTATTCGATAACACGACGTGTATTGGTGTTATAGGATAACGAATAATCGAACATTAAATTATCGATATAAAGTTGATGTAAATCATTATCACCGTAATATGCCATACCAAAGGAAATACGAGTGATATGAACTAAATCATTCGCTGTTAATGTTCTTTGTGTTCCAGAAACAACAGAGAAGTTGTTAAAGCCGAGAGCGTATTCAGTCCAATTTGTCGCACTGTTAGAGATTGTTGCTCGATATTGAATGTTGCTTGTTCCAATAGTGAGATAAATATTGACGTAGATAGTCATTGATTTTTCACTATATAAGGAAACTTTTAAGGCTCTGCCTTTAACATCAGAAGCAAATGCAGGAGCAATATAATATGCTGGAGATTCAGCGTTTCCTTTATATTGAACTGCCATAGAATGAGAATCGCCTTCACTTGAAACAACATTACTTAATTCTTTATGTTGATATTCGTGTTCACGACCATCATTCCAGTTATATTCAAGTTCTTCAGTTTCTTCATAGTCTTCGAAATCATCAACTAAAGCGATATCTCCATCCATTTTGACAATCTTTTCTTTTTCGACTTCAGAATAGACGTCATCGTTAGTTAAATAGATGTTATCAACAAAGACTTGGTTATTATTCGTGTATTGTGGTAGTGGAACACCTTGAATCGTGTAATAGAAATATTGAAGGGTGAATTCGATTTTACTAATACCGCCTCCAGTAATTGGATTTGGTATATGTAATACTTCATCACGATTTGTAAGTTCAAAACTGGAGAATGGAATATTGTATTCCTTCCAAACCCTATCAATTGAACCTAAAGGATAGAGATAAATTTCTGAACTCTTTAAATAAATATAGATGTTTACGTATGCGCTATAATTTGTGAGATAGCCAAAGCGAGAATCTCCACTCTTAGTAGAGAAGTCTTTCATCCAAATTGATAATGAGGAGAAACTTGTTCCTAAATCAACAGAGGTCGAAATAGTGTATCTAGCTGGTTCCATATCGCTCTTATATTCAAATTGGCCACAATATGGATTAGAAGCGCCACCAATCTTGTTAGTGTCATTTAATAACATATATTCATCTTTGTTGACTTCAGAAGAATCCCAACTCATGAATAATTCAGATGTATATTTGTAATTGCTGAAATCTTCCACTAAGCCATCAGGGCCGACTATTCTTTCATATTCTTCTTTGTAATCTTTCTTACTAACGATTTCAAAGTCTTTATAACTTAATGTACCAGCACCATATTGGCCTTCTAGACCAAATTGGAGGTTGATGATGTTATAGAATTGACGTTTTCCATCACCAGGAGTGTCACTTTTAGCAAAGGCAGCGTATGGAATAATCAATTCCACATATTCATCAGCTACGAGTGAACTGAATGGTAATTTATATGACCATCTATCCGTATCTTCTTCATAAATACGAATGACTGCGTTAGTTCCTTTAGATCCAGTGTATTTAACCTTAATCTTAATCGCATCGCCTGCATAGAAATATTGATTGACATAAATCTTAGCAAAACCATAACCATTAATTTTTGGCTTTCCTTCTGAATTAGTGCCGTAATATCTTAAGGTTAATTCATCTTCAGTTACTTCTTTTTCAAAGTTATAGCCTTCATTAACCCATCTTTCTTCTTCATAAGAAGTGAAATCAAGTTTTTGAATAAAGAAGTCACGATAATTGTCAAATTTAATGGCTTTCATACCTGAAATTAGGAGAATGCCATCACCAAAACTTTTTTCAAAGACGATTTCTAAATACTTGATTCTTTCGTAATCAAACACCATATTTCCAACTGGAACATCTTTTGTTCTTTGAACGAAGTCAGAAAATTTTAAGATGACTTGTTGTTTTGCGTTATTAGAAATCATGACAGGGGCAAACCAATATTCATTATCACGGTCCACCATACGAATGAATACTTGTGCATCTTGCCCACCATAATAGAAGTTGAATAAGAAAGCATCAGTGCCATAGATACTCTTTTCAATAGTTTTAGAGACAATAATCCATCCATCACTTTCAGGAATACCTTGATGGGTATCTTCTTCTTTAAATGATACCTTTAATGATGGTTGATTATTTTTAAAGAAGTTAGAGTTATCAATGCTGATATCAGCGTAAGAACCAACTGAGTGGAGCTGCCAATCATCAGCTTCGCCAACATCAAAATGTACTTCTTCAATTTCTGGAGCTTTGTGATAGAAGGAGAATACTTCGCTACAATATTTAATATCAGATTTATTGTAGGCAATAACTCTCCAATAATAATTAGTGTTTTTAAGCATTAATGTAGATGTGACTGTCCATTTAGTCGCATTAATGTTTTCTTGAATGTAATAATCAATCATGCTGTTATCGTTGATAAATAATTCACTTGAGCAAATTTCAATTGTGTATTTATCAGCGTTTTCAGCGCTTTCCCACTTAAATGTTTCAAGAGCGTCTAAAGTAACTCCAGAAGCAGGTGAAAGGAGTGAGAAAGAGGAAATTTCACCAGTTTTTTGTTCTGATGGAACATAGTTGTTATCTTCTAATTCATCGAAATCAACTTCTGTTCTTGGATTAACTGGTGTAATAGGAGTGCTTGAACCGCCACTAGAGTCAGAACACGCTCCTAAAACTAATAACGAGGCAAGTAATAATAAACATCTCTTTTTCATAACTATAACCTCGTATTAGAGACGACAACACCAGATCTAGAAGGAATGGTAAGAGTAATTTTCTTATTTAAAGATCCTTCAATAACATCGTTAGGTTCGATGAAACCATCTTCACCTAAACGATATGTACCTTCTCCAAAATAATAGATATAAAGCTTATCGCCTTTAACTTCATCATTCATGTAGAATGTTCTGGTGGTTGTTCTAACTCCCGCGTTGACACAGGCAAAGCCACCTTGAGTGCCATCTTTACTAATCGTGGCAATACTTCTAAAGGTATTATCAATACTCGTGTCGTTTTGTAATGGGGAATAAATAACATTACCCTTTTTAAATAAGTGTGTAAGTAAAGAAATAGAATGATACCAAGGCCTTAATTCTTGTTTACCACTGCTAGCTTCGGCTAGAGAGGAAAACATACCCCATTCTTTAGGTGTAGTGGAATTTAAGCTATACATGAAGTGCATTCCATCGTCGAAATCCCAATAGACAACTCCATTCATTCCACCCGCTAAACATTGAAGGGTGTAATCCATCATTCTGACTCCATAATCGACTGTGTTAATTAATTTTTGGCAGTCCAAAATGGTTTTACCGTCTAATAATCCAGCTTCCCAAATATCAACTTTTTTACTATTACCGAATTTTGGATCGATAAATTTGATTTTGGTATGTAATTTGTTGATTTCTTCAAGCATCACGCCTCTATCGACAGCGATGTTGTTGAGGTATAAATGGTAACCATAATCAGCAACGATATTTGAGATATTTGAAGCAATGCCAGTGAAATATTCTTCTGTTCCTTCAAAACCAGTCGTATCGCCTCCGATGATGCCAATTCTATTTAAGCCAATCGCGTCTAAAGCGTTTCTAACGTTTTTAACACCTTGTTCCCATTTTTGGTAGGTGTTGTTGTAGTTTTTGGATGATCCTTTACTACCGGTAAAATTAGGCTCATTAGAGCTAACAAACCATTTAATACAGCTGAATCCTTTTTCATTAACAAGGAAATTTAAAACATCGCTGGTGATTTTAGCCCAACGTATATCGCTGGTGACTTGGTCCATCATGTTCCAAATATCACCTTCAAGCGAACCGATAACATTCCACGCTCCAAAAGCAACATCGATATGATGAATTTGGCAATATTCCAAAATATCAATCATGTTCTTTGCATATTTGTTTGTGAAATTATAAGTCCAAGTGTCATCACTAGGATCTCTGTTTCCCTTGTTATCAAAATTTTGGCAGAACCAATCGTAGTTAATCATTAAACGGATTCTAGCGGCGGCTAAGTGATCCATATAATGGATGATTCTATCCCATCCACCTTCAGCTATTTTATCGGTGTCTTCATAAGCGCCCCATTCGACACCTAAGCCACCAAAGTTTTTTTGAGTAATATCTTCTTTAACAAAGGCAATGTGATATTTGTCAACTGAGGATGTATCAACAACCGCACGCGTTGGAGAAGAATTTTGATTTACGTTTGAAGAAAGATCTTCATTTTTTTGACAGGAAAAAAGAGATAGAAGTGTGGCAAGACCTAATAAACCAAATCTCTCTACTTTTTTCATATTATTTTATTAATAACCTCCTATTGCGCCATTAATTTCTGCTAAGACATCTGGCCATGGATATCCAAATTTTCCACAGAATTCATCTAATGTAGAAATTTCACCATAGACATATTTCATAACGTTATTTAAGGCAGTTGTTCTCATTAATCCTGATAACTGACTCTTTAATTGAGTGGTTAACCACATAACTTGTGGTCTTTCTTTGAGAACTTTGAGTTCATCTCTATCAAGAGCGGCTTTCATTTCATTTTCCCAAGATTCGAGATATTCAACAGACTCTTTATTTGTAAGTGGATCATAATTTAATGTGTCATAGCCTAAAGAAGCGAGGTATCTTAAATATTTCGCACCATTTCTTTTTGGAGCATAAGATCCATCATCGGCTTTTGGCCAATAAGCTTCGACTAATTCGATTTCGCCTTCATCGTTGATGATGTAGTCATAATCTTCAAAACCATAAATTGAGAATCTTGTTCCTTCTTCGGATAAAAGCCAATCAAGGATTGAAAGGATTTTGTACATCTTTGTGTCACTAATACGATTATCAAAGAAAGTCATGGAGAACCAGTTATCGGTACCTTCTAAGGCATATTTTCCATCTGGACCTTTGATTTTCATGATTGCGGTCGCATCATCGACATTGAAATACGGATTGCTACTATTGGATCTTTTGAGCATAGTCTTTAAAGTTTCATAGTTGCTATAAGAAAGATTTTCGTAAAGAACACCAATTTTGTTTCCGTAATATTCTTTATTTAATTGTCCATCAGCGGCGGAGTTTTGACTTGGGTAATAGAATCCCCAGTTTCTGAAATTCTTCGCCATTTCTAATCCTTGTAAATATAAAGGAGTAGTGTAGTTATTAACGTATTGTTTTGTGACTTCGTTATAAGCAAAGCAGTGTGGTACTTGTTTATAAAAGTTGATAATACTTGGATAACCCCATTCAACATCACCTAATGCATAACGATTAGAACTTGCTAATTGTGTTGAGAAAACATTAAGTAAGTTGATGAATTGCTCCCAAGTGTATTCATCATTTTCTTGATAAACACCAAATTGTTTAGCCCAGTCTCTTCTATAGATATAGGTAAATGGAGAGAAAGTAGTGGAATAATCGGTTGTACTCTTAGCAATTGGTAAACCATATAATTGTCCATTTACGTAAAGAGATTGAATGTTACTGGTGTTTAAAATCATCTTTTGAATGTTTGGCCAATAAGATAAATTTGATGGAAGAGGTTTAATAATTTCTTCCTCAGCCCAGAATTTGTAAGTAAGAGCGAAATTGTAGCTATCAATATTCGCATGGAAGACATCTGGAAGATTGCCACCATTGATTTGACCGCTGACTTGTTGCTCCCATTGAGACCAAGAATAGGATTCAAATGATAAGGAAACACCGAATTTTCTTTCAATTTCTTGAATATAACTATCTCCACCTTGATAGTCATCGAAATAGAGGTTACGTAGGGAAATGGCTAATTTTCCATCTCCACTATAAGCATCCTCTTTCTGCTCATCTTCTCCGCCACATCCGGTCAATGAAATTGACGAGATAGCAGTTGCTGCTAATAATAAATAAAATTTCTTGCGCATAAGTTATACCTCCTAACCTTTAATCGCGCCAACAACGATACCTTTAACGAAGTAACGTTGTAAGAATGGATAAAATAACATCATTGGAATGATTGTAAAGAAGATAGCGGCCATCTTCATACTCTCATCGTCGATTCTAATTTTGCCTGGGTTTGGAATGCCACTGCTTGGGGTATAGACGATATCTTGAAGGACTTGTTGTAAAGTCTTTAAGTTTTGGCTGCTGTTAAAGAGCATACCGTTATACCAAGAATTCCAGTTGCCAACGGCAAAGAATAGACCGACAGTTGCTAACATTGGAAGAGATAGTGGAAGGAAGATTTTCACAAAGATTTGTACATCGTTAGCGCCATCAATCTTCGCACTCTCTTCAAGTTCTTTTGGTAAAGAAGCAAAATAGTTTCTCATCAAAAGCATATTAAATGTATCAATAGCTCCAGGAATGATCATGACCCAAATGGTGTTAATCATGCCGAGAGTTTTAATCAAAATGTAGTAAGGAATTAATCCTCCGCCAAAGAACATTGTTACTAAAATCATGTTCATCACAAAATTCTTACCAACCCAGTTATTACGGCTTAATGCGTAACCTGTGATAACAGTGAAGAACATTTGATACAAAGTTCCACCAAATAGAAGGATTAAGGTAATTTTTAATCCACCCCAAATACGTGAATCGTTAAATACTGATTTATAGGCATCAAAAGTAACTCTTGGTGTCCATAAAGTAAGTGGGTTATTCACGTAAATTTCTTGAGGAGTAATAGAAACAACAAATAAATAATAGAATGGGAAAATGATTAATAATGCAAATATCAATAGAATGATGAAAAGAACAACGTCAAAACCACCAAAACGATTAGATGGTCCTGGTCGCTCTTTTCTCGCTAGTGGAAGTTTATCAATTTTTGTTTTAGCCATCAGATGATGCCCCTTTCTCCACATAGCTTAGCTATACGGTCAGTGGTAATAACTAAGACGAAACCAACCAGCGACTTGAATAAGCCGATTGCCGTGGTTTGACCCATTGTTAATCCACCTCCACCAAATGTGCCTTGATAAATCAAGACGTCGATAATTTGTACTGAATCCAAAACAACTGCGTTGTTTAAAGAACCAGTTAAGTTATAAATTTGATCAAATCCAGCAGATAAGACGCCACCTACTGACATAATAAGGAGTAAGATTGCGGTTGGTCGAATACCTGGTAAGGTAACGTGCCAAATCTTTTGAATACGGCTAGCACCGTCGATATTCGCTGCTTCATATAAGTCAGTAGAAATACCTGCCATGGTGGCAATATAAATAATGGAACTCCAGCCAGCTTCTTTCCAAACGTCACTAGAAAATAATAGTGACAGGAACAGTTTTCCATCGCTTAAGAATTTAAGCGGCTGACCACCTAATTGCTGTACCAGATAACTTATTCCGCCCGTCTCACTCAGCGTTAACCGGAACAAGCTTGCAACAACAACCCATGATAAGAAGTGTGGGAAGGTGACAATAATTTGGACACCTTTCTTGAAGAAGCGCATTCTTAGTTCGTTAATGAGTAAGGCCACTAAAATCGCCGATGTAAATGAAATAATAATCTTTAAAGAACCGATAATTAATGTGTTCTTAAATGCAGTCCAGAAGCTTGGATAATTGAAAATGAATTTGAAGTTTTCAAAACCAATCCAGTTATCTGTGACTGAACCCATAATTCCTTTTTTAGGAGAATACTTAGTAAAGGCGATTAAAACACCATACATTGGAGCGTAGCAGAATACCGCGTAATAAACAATCGCAGGGATAATCATCAAAAGTAAAAACTTAGAAGCACTAAATCTTCTTTTGAATGAGTATGCGTAACTTTGTTTTCTCTTAATTAAAAGCTTTTCCATAACTTATTAACGAGAATGCTCTTTGATGTAATTAACAACTCTCTCAATGGTGGTGAACGCTAAACAGGTATATGTGTCGCTTGCACCATAATATATAGCGATTCTGCCGTTTTCTTTATCAACAAGCGCAGAAGTAGGGAAGATAACATTTGGAACAAAACCGCATGTTTCATATTGCTCTTCTGGAGTGAGTAAGAAATTCTTGCATCTATATAAAACTTTTGATGGATCGTTTTTATCTAAAATGATTCCACCTATTGAATAGACATAGCCGTTACATGTGCGATTAACACCATGGATAAATAATAACCATCCATCATCTAATTCAATTGGTACTGGACCAGCGCCTACTTTTAAAGCGCACCACCATTCATAGCCACATTTCATCACAAGGCGATGTTTTCCCCAATATGTTAAATCTTTGCTTTCTGATAGGAAAATATCACCAAACGCAGTGTGACCTGAATCACTTGGACGAGAAAGCATCAAATAAGATCCATTAATTTTTCTTGGGAAGATAACCCCATTACGGTTATATGGAAGGAAAGGCGAGTCAAATTTGACAAATGTTTTGAAATCTTTGGTTTTTGCAATCGCGATAGTTGGTCCTGAAAGATTATCACACCAAACGACGATGAAATAATCTTCAAAAGGAATGACTCTTGGATCATATTGATATCCAGAATCTTCAAGAACCTCACCGGATTCATTCACAAAGACGATTTTATCTTTATTGATTTCAAAGTTAATGCCATCTTTAGAATGACCTACATATAGATGAGGAATATCATCGAGATTATCACCGCGGAAAACACCAACATATTCATTGTTAAAATAAACAGCGGCGCTATTAAAGACGCGGGAAATGTTTTCAGCAGGATGTCGATTAATTATTGGATTAAGAGAATAACGCCAAATTGGGCCAGTAAAACCTTTTGGGCATTCTTCCCAAGGCATATTCATAAGTTTGTTATCACTTTTATTTTTCATATAACACTTTAATTCAATTTCGTAATTGAACCCCTCTCGATAAAATCACATCTAATCGTAAATTCTGAATATTGAGGTTTTCCCTCCTGACGTAATCTAGCGATATATAATCCTATTTCATCGCCAATTTGTTCCCTTGGAACATTGAATGTTGATAAAGTTGGATATGAATATTTGCCAGAACTAACATTGTCAAATCCAATGATTGAATAATCTTCAGGGATTTGTTTACCTAAACCTTTAATAACTTTATAAGCATTAAGAGCGACGATGTCGTTAGCGCAGATAATTGCAGTGATATCTTTATTTTTGTTTAATGCTTTTATTAACATCTCATTATCACTGTATTGAAGGGAGCTGTTATCAAACAGAATTGAAACTCCGCGTATTCCTTTTTCTTTATTATTGTCAATGCAACTTAGGAAGCCCTCGTGTCTTTCTCTAAAGCTATATGAGTGGGAATCGCTTCCATAGAAACATATAGTTTTGTGACCATAATCAATTAGCTTTTGAGTTGCTTCATAAATCGAGGTGTAATTTGAATATTTGATTTGAGTAACTCCTGTGTAATGCATGTATTTAGGATCAACTTCCACGATAGGTTTATTGAACTTCTTCAATTCCTTAAATATGACATCTGGATTTTGATGGAATATGACAAAGGCAATACATGGATTACTTTTCAAAGCTTTCACACTAGCGAGATCAATATTTGTTGAATCAAAGACAAAGTATTCCATCTTGATTGAAACGCGGTTAAGTGTAGCATACATATTCTTCAAAATTGGTTGCCAGAAATCTTCTTTAAGCAGTATTGTCTGGGAAACGATAACAACGACTGAACTATTTTTGGTTTTTTTGGTTCTCAGTTTGTTGAAATCGTAACCAAGTTCGACTGCTTTTTGCATGATAAGATTACGCTTCTCATCTCCAACATTGTATTTTCCTGCTAAAGATCGAGAAACTAATCCCTTTGTTACTCCGCATTCTTTTGCTATGTCTTCTAGTCTTACTCGTTTTGACATATCAATATTTAATTATTTACCCCAAGGAGACATACTGCTATAGATGTAGATATCATCAACGTAGACATATTGTTTGTTTCCACCATCTTTAGTGGTGATGGAGAAACCATAATATTCTTTTGATTCATCTAATTCTAATTTGTATTCTGTCCAGCCACTGTTCATTGGAACGGTGAAATCTGTCCATTTTCTGATTGAGTCAGTAACTTGATTAGAAGGATCAACTTTGCTTACCGCGTAAACAGACACTCTTAATGTCATGTTACTAACGTCTCCACCTTTAGCCCATAATGAGAAATATTTACCTTTAGAACCTTTTGTAGCGGTTCCATCCTTTAAACCCCAGGTCATAAATCTCATGGTATTAGTGTTGCTCTTTAATTTGAAAGATTGACTTCCTGTATGGTAAACGTCTTTTGACAATTCGTTGTAGTCGCTTGAGCGCATTAAGCTCCAGTTAGATCCTCCGACTGGGGAATCGCCGTTACCACCAGTGTAGTAGTCAGCAAAATAAGCACCTCTAAGTCCTGATAATTGGCTTTCATCGCGGTGGTCATTATCTAAACCAACACCGGTAGATTCGTAAGATTCAAAATCATCTAAGAGATTAACTGCTTCGGCAACAATACCTTGCATATAAGTAGCAAAAGTACCAGTTACGGATTCAAGAACGAGATTTGTACCGCCATCATTAGAAGTTAAATAAGCATCAAAGTCTTTTCCTTCTACTTCTGAATAGACATGTAATTTTCCTTCAACCACTTCATGCTTAACTGGTAAGTCAAGTTCCATTGGTGAAGATACAGAAAGTAAACCAGTACCATCTTCAGAGAAACTAATCTTCCCAGAACATAAATTGCCAGTGAAAGCATAGGATTCTTTTGCTTTTAATGAAGGAATAATAGTTTCAATGACAGTATTCTTTAATTCGGAATTTAATAAACACACATTGTCAAAATATGTATGTGCTACTGGTCCACCATCACGATAACTTGCTCTTAATCTGAATTGGAAAACATCAAAATAAGGTAAGAAATCTTCTAACTTTTGAACTTTAAAACCATAGTTATTAACAAACGCTGCTATAGTAGCGAAATCGTATGGTTGATTATCATAAACAACTTTCCAGTTTGAATCGCTGAATGAAACGCGATATTTTGTCCAGCTGGTTGGAAGTTGTGGGACATCATATTTAATATAAACGCCGTTGAAATTAATGCCATTAATAACTAAATCTTGTTTGATTTGGAATGATAAAACAGCATTGGTAGATTCGTATGATTTAACAGAGAAACTAAATTCATTATATGAACCATCAAGACTTATCTCTTTTTCATATAAGAAGTAGCTGTTGTGATACCAGTATTTGAAATCGGCAGCGTTACCATCGACGTAATCCGTATAACTTCCATCTAAACTAACTTCAGAAGTGGTGTCTTTCCAGTTGCCATCTTTATAAACAAATTTTTCGTAAGATTCACTTAATGTTGCACTGTCTTCTGCACTAGCATCTTCTAAAACATACATTGATTCAGCTGGCTCAGTGACAACAATTGATTTTGAAACAGAAGTGGAATAGAAAATACTTCCTTGTTCCTTATAGCCTTTAACTGTACGGACTGTATAAACTCCGCTAACAGTTACTGGGATGTATGATTCACTTACCAAACTAAAATGTTCACCATCAACGCTATATTCGAGAGCGTAATAATCAGATGAACCGATTACCCAAGTTACATTGCTTCCATCGCAATATAATTCGGATAAAGAGCTTGCACGTGATTCGTATTCAAATTCAGTGGCTTCACTTTTTTCTCCACTTGCCGCTACAGAAACAATTTTTAAACTATATTCACCAGCGACACTGCTGAAGAGATATTCTGGTTCATCAAGTTCGACAGTTTCTTCGTCGTTAATATCAACTTCATATAAAGTTGCTCTAGCAACATCTTCCCAAATTAATCCATCACCTTTTTCATTTACGCTCACTACTGGAGCTTCAATAGGCGTGACTACTGGAATGTAAGGTTCGTTGCCACTATTGCCGCTATTACTTCCGCAGCCAACTAAAAACAAAATTGAGGCTGCTGATAACCAAATTCTTTTATTAGACATAAAAAGTTCTCCTATGAATATTTTTGCATTCAACCAGGAGAAAAATGTTTTTAATTAATAAACATTATTTGAATTTGGTAAACATTTTATAAAGTTTATAAAAAGTTCACTAACTAAGAAATGAGCCATTTGAGGTTATCTAAATTTAGGTATGTTTTCTCCCAACAGTTGTGATCACAGTCATGATAAATTGTTAAGGTAGCGTCAGCGTTTGTTTCCACTAATCGAGCATACATTCGTCTAGCTTCTTCTGGGTAAACTGCGACATCTTTTTCACCATGAAAAATTCTAAATTTTATGTCTTTAATTCGGCCAGAATTCCAATACATTCCGCCTCCACAACAAATTAGTGCTTTATTGAATAGTTTTGGTAGTGACATTAAGACTTGATAGGTCGCATATCCCCCCATTGAAATGCCGGAAGCGTTAAATCTTTTTTGATCAACAAAAGGTTGAGAATATATGTATTTCACAAGGTTTAATAATTCGGTAAACGAATCAAACCAGGTGTCGTTTTGACATTGTGGGAAAACACATATTGCCTCATTAAGAGGAGATTCTTCTTTGTCTAATAAATCAAGTATTACTGATCCTTCAAATTCTTTAAAATCTTTTCCTCTTGAACCAGCTCCATGGAGATGAAATACAACTGGATATTTGTTCTCTTTTTTAAAGTCTTTTGGATAATAAAGTAAGTATCTAATTCCTTGATATTCGTTCTTTTCAATTTTGAGCATATAAATTGTGTCCTTTGTTATTTTTAAGTGCGTTCTGAGCGATTTCTACGAGTGTTGGTATCTCTTTTTCATCTACTCCAGGGGTTTTGTCGTCATAGGTAAATCCACGAGGAACAAAGCCTTCTAAGTTGATATTTTCTTTACCTAAAAAATACATCACCCACAGTATTCCGACTAATAATCTTCCTCTTTCGTTAAGGTGATATCCATCACGATTGAGTTCATCACCAAATACCTGTCTTGCTAATTTAATAGCCTCACCAGAAGGGATGATATACTTAATGTTAGCTTTTTTACTAACTTCTAGATAAGCTTCCTTAATGTCATTATCCATCGCAGCTTGATCTAATGGGTTATTACCATATTTATCATGTGAAAATGATTTCGCGTAGCTCCAGGTTTTATGCAATACATGTTGACCTTGATAGTCTTTTTTAATATGTTCCGATAAAAGGGTTAATTCTGGGAAAAAAGTTGATGCATCACCAGAATCTCCGCTTCTTTGTTGGAAGGTTATATAGTCGTATTTTGTGTATCTAAGTCCTTCAAAAATATCACACCACATAAGAGGAGAAAGGCTTCCATTTACATAGAATTCATAAGCTTTTTCTCTAGAAAGATAATTTTTCCAGTGTAAGTTTATTGGACAACCAGGAATGTATAAAACGTGGATATCGATTTTTTCTCCAATATGTTCTGCAATTTGATGAACATAGGTTGAAGCATCTACGGCGAACGAGTTACCGACACACAAAATATTCATTATTGAATCTCCTTGTTAATTATTTCGAGTAGATTTTCATATAAAGCATTATTATCTTCATTTGATTTGCCAATCAGTGAGAAATAAATTTTGATTTTTGGCTCTGTTCCAGATGGTCTAACCACAATTGAGTGTCCTTCTTCAAATATGATTTTAATGACATTTGATTTTGGTAGGTCATCAATTCCATTTTGATAGTCAATTACTTTACTAATGTGTAATTCAGGAAACACAACTTGATTATTTCTAAATTTTTCGATGATAACTTTCATCTTTTTAGCGCCTTCAATTCCTTCAAAAGTATAGGAATTCAAGTAAGATGAATAATATCCATATTCGTTATATAATTCTTCTAACTTCTCTGAAAGAGAAATTCCTTTATTTTTATAATAAGAATACATCTCTGCGATGAGGTAAACCCCATTAACCGCGTCTTTATCTCTAACGTATGTTCCACTTAGATAGCCATAGCTTTCTTCAAAACCAAAAATGTATTGATTTTCAAGGTGCTTTTCTTCAAGGAATAAGATTTGTTCTCCGATGTATTTGAACCCTGTTAATACTTCCTTAATGGACACGCCATAATTTTTAGCAATTGGAAACGACATATCGGTAGTCACAATGGTTTTAATTGCAATTGGATGTTTGGGCATCTTATTATGTGATTTTCTTTGGTGACAAATATAATCAAGAAGAAGAATACCCATTTGATTACCATTTATAAGAACAAACGAATTAGTTTTATTATCTCTTACTGCAGTTCCGACGCGATCACAATCAGGATCAGTGGCGATAAATAAGTCAGCCTTTTCTCTTTTTGCGTACTTAATCCCTAATTCCATCGCTTCTCTAATTTCTGGATTTGGATATGGGCAAGTTGGGAAATGTCCATCTGGCTTTTCTTGCTCAGGGACAACAAAAACGTTATAACCATTTTTCTTTAAAATTGTTGTGACTGGTTTTAGTCCTGTTCCGTTAAGAGGGGAATAAATAATTTTAAAGTCTTTTTTGATTTCATCACCAAAGAGAACACTCTCTTTTTCTACGCGATTTATGAATTTATCATGTAGGGAGTCGTCTATATACGAGATTAAATTAGATTGTAAGGCTAATTCGAATTGGCAATAATCGACGTCATTAAAAGGGTCAACTTTTTCAATTTCACTTAATATATCTGCTGCTGCTTTTGTGGTAATTTGACAGCCATCTTGTCCATAAACCTTATAACCGTTATATTTACTTGGATTATGAGAAGCGGTAACCATAATACCACCTGAACAGTGTAATTCTCTAACTGCATAGCTAAGGTTTGGTGTTGGCATCAATTCTTTATAGATATGAACTTTAATATTGTTGGCCGCGAATACTTCGGCAGCAGTTTTAGCAAACAAGGTACTTTTAATACGTGAATCATAACTGATTGCCACTGATGGATGGGAAAAATTCTTATTGAGATAGTTGGCAAATCCTTGAGAGGCCTTTCTAACAACATAAATATTCATTCTATTGGTTCCTGCACCAATTACGCCTCTTAATCCGCCAGTGCCAAATTCTAATTCCTGATAAAAGGCATCATCAATCGCTTCTTTTTTGCCTTCCATTTCTTTTAATTCAGAAACTAAGTCTTTGTCTTCTACCGCGTACGTGCGCCAAATATTAAAAATAGATAATGTTTCTCTCATATTATGTTTCTCTTTCACTTTGATTATAACTTTAAGAAAAATAATCAATAGTAAACTTTAGTAAATATATTGGTAAACTTTGTAAACAATTTAATAATACAAACAGTATTAAACAAAAAGATAAAAAATAATATAATAATTAGCGACATATGATTTGTTTAATATTAATTCTTGCTTACATCCTTTACAAAAGAGCGTTTTATAGTCCTATTAAAGGTCAAAACAATGAATTTAATCTTGCTCAAGGATTAAATTATCAAGGTGTTGCTAATAAGGCTAATGAATGTGTTGCAGTGATGCTTAAGATTCCTTATGAAGATTTAGAAACAAAATCTAAAGAAGGATTTAAACTTCATGGCTATTTTTATAAAAGCGAAGGTTCAAATGAATATGTCATCATGTTCCATGGATATCGAAGAACTGCGAGAAGAAGTTTCTCTGGTTTAACCATGGATTTATTAAAAGAACATAAGAATGTCATCCTCGTAGATTTTAGAGGACATGGACAAAGTGAAGGCCATAAAATCACCTTAGGTAAGAAAGAGCAATATGATGTTTTATCTTGGATCAATTTTGCAAAAGAACATTTTGGAGAAGATATAAAGATTACAATTGTTGGTGTTTCTATGGGCGCTGCCTCAGTCTTAATGGCGTCCGATAAAATTAATGATGATCGCGTGAAAATCATCGCAGATTCCCCTTATATTTCCTCTAAACAGATTATTAAACTTATCATACGTGGTAAGAAAAAAAGTGTTGCTATCTTCTATCCGCTTACATTATTATCTGCTCTTATTTTTTGTCATACATATTTGAAATATGATGTGACTGATTATGTAAGGAATTCAAATAACAAAATTCTTATCATCCATAGCGGTTATGATCGAGCAGTTCCATATCAAGAAAGCCTACGTGTTGAAGCTTGCAATAAAGAGCATGTCACAGTGGAAATTTTTGAAGGCATTGAGCATGGCTTATGCTATCTTAAATGCACTGATGAATATCGAAAAATATTCTTCGATTTCATTAATAATAAATAAAAAATAGTTTTAATAACCATATTATTGCTATATTATTTTCATGCGGAGTTCGGCCTCTAAATCCTTCGCATTAAAAAATAAAACCAAGGAGATTTTTTTATGAAAACATGGTTAGTGGGAGAGTACGCTAAAACGAAGTTACTTTTCCGAAGCATACCAGGAATAGTGATTGCCTTATTCACTGTTTCTGTTATCACAATGAACTTATTAGCCAATAAGACTATATATCAAAGTGAATATCTAGCAATTGATGGGGGAATATTTGTTTCATGGCTCTCATTTTTATGTATGGATATTGTGACTAAACACTTTGGTCCTAGAGCAAGCAATAAGCTATCAGTATTTGCAATGCTTGTTAATCTATTGTGCTGTTTAATCTTTTACATCATCAGTATTATCCCTACGCCTACTACCGATTATTCTTCATTTAACACGATTTTTGGAGGAACATGGTTCATTCTTCTCAGTAGTACGATTGCCTTTTTAGCGTCAGCAATATTAAACAACGTCCTCAATTGGTCAATAGGAAGAATTTTTAAAAATAATCCAGATGGAAAATTAGCGTTCTTTATAAGAAGCTATGTATCAACATTTGTCGCTCAGTTTGTAGATAATTTGATCTTCGCGATCTTTACATTTACTATTTTTGCTCCGATTTTCTGGGATGGATTCTCTTGGACATTTATTCAATGTGTGACCTGTTCATTAATTGGAGCGTCTTTAGAACTTGTAATGGAAATCATCTTCTCACCATTTGGATATTATGTTTGTAAAAAATGGAAGTCAGAGGGAGTAGGAAAGGAATACTTTGAATATGAAAGTGCTTGTTAGTGGTTCCTCTAGTGGGATAGGTTTAGAAGCCGCAAAAAAATATCTAGAACTTGGCCATGAAGTATATGGTTTAGATTTGTTAGAGTCAAAAATCAATCATCCTAAATATCATCATTTTGTGTGCAATATAAGTAGGAAGTCCACTCTTCCAGATATTGAAGGCATTGAAATCTTATTTAATAACGCTGGTCTACAAAATAGTGATGATGACATTGAAAACAACTTAATTGGAACGATTAATGTTACTGAAAAATATGGGTTAAATAATAAAGATATAAATTCTATATTATTCAATGCTTCAAGCTCTTCTATTACTGGTCAAGAATTCGATAAATACGTCGCCAGTAAAGCTGGTATTGTTGGTTATATGAAAAATATTGCTATTAAATTAGCGCCTCAACAAGTAACAGTGAATGCAATCTCTTTTGGTGGAGTTCTTACAGATTCAAACAAGCCTGTTATCCAAAATAAAACTAAATGGGAACAAATAATGAAAGTGACCCCACTTAAAAAATGGATGAGTCTAGAAGAAACTACTGATTGGATTATCTTCTTAACATTAGTCAACAAATCGATGTCAGGACAAAATGTCCTTGTTGATAACGGTGAAAAAGATTTAAACCCTACCTTTGTGTGGTAGGGCTTATTTTTTATTTAGCGTCTATTACTATATTTTCTAATGTTCCATCAGAACAATAGACTGTGATGTGATTATATTGTGTGATATAGATAATACCTGTAATTTTTTGGAATTCTTCTTTTGTTCCATCATAAACAATTGATGTTATTTTGTCACAGCCTTCAAAGAAATTGATATCTACACTTTTTGTAGCTTTACTTAAAGTAAGGGTTCCTTCTTTTCCTGCTGGCACTCTATATAAGTCGTTTGTCTCTTTCCAATAGAGCACTCCATCATCTTCGTACAAATTTGTATTGTCTGGATCAACAGTGAATCTCTTTATTGATTTATATTCAGACACCATTTTCTCATCGATGAAACGTTGTTCACCAGCGCCTAAATGAAGTTCCTCTCCGATATTAGGGAAAATGTAATTAACATAATTGTCTCCTAATGTTATGACTTTTCCGTTATTTGTGAATTTATAATTTGCTCCTAAATTAATGCTTGTGAGATTATCACATTTATAAAATGAATCATATCTGATACTCTCTAATTCGCAGCTAACGCTTGTTAATTGAGGGCAATTATAGAATGCGTATTGTTCAAAGCTGGTAACTTTATCTCCAAAACTTAACTTCGATAACATTGTGCAATCTTTAAAGGCGTATTGACCGATATCCATTAAATATGAGGTTGTGCTAAATTCAGTTATTTTGTTACAGCCTAAGAAAGCTTGCATCATTACACTATCTGTATTTGATGGGACCTCAAATTTGCCCTCAAATGTATTTGGGCAACGCATTAGGCGATAAGTATCAACACCAAAGTTTGAATAAAGAACACCATTTTCTACATAGAGTGTATTATTATCAGGATCTACTTGATATTCACTTATATTTCTACAACCTGTAAATGAATAGGTTGATACATTTTTAACAAATAAAGAGCCGGTTCTTGTAGGGCTTACCGCAGCGATATAATCATCTTCGCCATATATTACTCCATCTTCAATTCGATAACCACGTGTGCTTTCGTTATCTTCAAAGGCAAAACCGGTGATGTCATTGCAATGTGTTAAATCGAGTGAAGATAAACTAGCTTCCTTCTTAAATGTTATGATCCCTGATTTTTTAGGTGGGACATATAAAACACTGGAGTAATCACTTGAATACATAACCCCATCATAAGAAGCGAGGTTATAACTTGTTACTTCAACATGTTCAAGATTGTCGCAACCCTGGAATAGTAATCTAGCGTATCCGCCTTCGATTCTAGCCCCATCAATTTTGATGCTCTTAAGATTCTTTTGATTTTGGAACGCTGTTTGGTTGATTCTTAAAACTTTTTCACCATGTATTCCATCATTAAATTTTCCAGGAACAACAACTTGACTATCGTCTCTTATAATGGCGCCCATAACCCAATACGTGCCATTGTAATATATTAAAAGTTCATTTCCTTTAGCAGGTTCTGGTGTAGGAGTAACAGGTGTAGCTGGATTAGATGCTCCTCCACATGACGCAAATAAAATTGTGAGTATTGAAATAGTTAGTATACGTTTCATAATTCATCCTAAAATACTAATATTATTTTATATCTTTATTGATTAAATCAAAATATATCGCGTATATCACTATTTTCTTCTTACTAAAAATGAAATTAAAACATTCATTGAAGCAGAGAACAAAACTGCAACAGGAGCAAAGACTTCAATTGGTAAGTTTAAGTTAATAACAAAGGAATATATAATCACCCAAGTTAATAACATTCTCATTAGCATATATGCGCATTCTTTTAATAATCTTTTAAAGGGCTTTTTTGATGGATAGACTAACGAGATAACCGCTAAATACAAAGCTGTTGTTATTAAATAGGACACTGATACGGTTAAGACTGAATTGATGTTGTTTTTTATTCCAAAATAAATACCTAGAATTAATAAAATATTACCTAGTAAAGCAACTATTGAGTGAGACAAGATTCTTGATTGAATTCTAATCGTATCTCTAACAGGAGAAAAATGACTGCTACTATTTTCTTCTAGATATATCGTCTCAATTGGAAGGGGAACAATTTCATAGTGTTTGATTTGAAATAAAACAATTTGATTCATCTCATATTCGTATCTGTTTCCTTTGATTGACATTAACTCATCAATATATCTAATTGGGAAGCCTCTTAATCCACATTGATCATCGCCTATATATTGTTTTGTAAGTAGGGAACGCGTTATTTTGCTTAAATCATTACCAAATTTGCTTCTAAAAGGAACGCCTTTAAAAGTGCGAACTCCGAACACTAATTGGTCGGTTTCTTTAAGCTTTTCATAAACTTTATTGATATCGGTAAGAGAATGCTGCCCATCTCCATCGGCAGTGATTACATATTTAGCGTCAGGATAGAATTTTAAAATATTAGAAAATCCTAATTTTAAAGCCGCACCTTTTCCTTTATTTGGTTCTTGTTTGATATAAGATACCATCTCTTTTACTTCGCTAAAGGTTTTATCGTATTCTTCGCTTGAGCCATCATTAACCACTAAAATTGAATAGCCTTCTTTATGTAACTCAGTAATTGTCTTTATAAATAAAGAATCTGGTTCATAAGATGGTATTAATATTACGACATCATTTAATGTGTTTTTCATTTCCTAATAATTATATAAAACTAATATAATTACATGCATAAATATTTATATAAATAACTTTGTTATTTAAAACTTAACTATTTCTTAAGAGATTTATCTACTGATAGTAAAACAGGTTTTTCCTGTTTTTTTCTTTTCATTCATACGCGTGAGTATGTATAATATTAATTACGATGAAAAAGAAAATTAGCCGTACTAGAGTACTTGGATTATTACTTGTTTTATTTGAAATGGCGGGTATCGCTACTTTTGTGATCTTCTATTTCAATAATTTCTTCCACACCGCGGAGATTTGTTTACCTGAATATGTTTGCATTGGGGCTGTCTCTTTAGTGGCGGTTAATATTATATTTGTCTGGATTGCTATTTCTCGTATTTCTTCATATCGACACAAAACCGATTTGAAGGCCGCTGAAATTATTGGTAGTGATGTTCAAGAAGCCTATAACTTTGCGATGATTGGTTTAGTTGTTACTGATGAAAATGACGTCATCATTTGGAATAACGACTTGTTTAAAGACCGTCATATTGAAATTATTGATTTAAATATTTTTGATTGGCAACCAGAATTAAGAGAACTTAAAGAGAAAAGTGTTAACGCGAATGTTAAAAAGATTGTTATTAACAATCGTAACTACGAAGTTAAATTCTTAAGTGATGCGGGCTTATGGATTTTTAAAGACACTACTGATTTTGAATCTGCTTATACCTATTCAAAGCAACAAGCCCCTGTTGTTGGTATTTTATCAATTGATAACTATGAAGAAGTTATTAAAGGTGATGATGACTATAATGACACGATTACTAAAGCTAAAGATGTAATCTTTGATTACGCGAAAACATATGGAATTCTTCTTAGAAGATTTAAAGACAACACTTATTTGATGCTTTGTAACTATGAAGCATACACCAAGATGAGAGAAGATAATTTCTCAGTTGTTGATAAAGTTAGATCTGTTTCATTTGGAGAAAACATTCCTCTTACTCTTTCTATTGGTATTGCTAGAGACTTTCCTGATGTTGTTAAATTAAATGAATTAGCTAGCGCAGCTTTAGATATTGCGATGAGTCGTGGTGGTGACCAAGTTGTTGTTTCTGTATATGGCAAAGAAATGGAATTCTATGGTGGCAAAACCGAAGCTCAAGAAAAACGTAGTAGAGTTAAAATTCGTGTTCTTGCTGACTCATTAATTAATTTAATTAAAAATGCTTCTAATGTCTTAATTATGGGACATACAAATATGGACATGGACGCTTTGGGTAGCTGCTTAGGTGTTAAAGCAATTTGTGAAAGAATGAATGTTGAAGCACGTTTGGTTGTTGATTTTAAAGCTACAGAAACCAAAACTAGAGCAGCAATTACCAATAGCTTCAACCGTGTACAAATGGAAGAATTGATTGTCTCTCCTAAAGAGGCTATGGGTATGATTAAGAGTGAGACTCTTGTCGTTGTTTGTGATGTTCATATTCCTAGCATGGTCATGGCCCCTGATGTTTTAGATAAGACTAATATGATTGTTGTTATCGACCATCACCGTAGAGCGGAAGAATATATTGAATCCCCTGTTTTTAACTATATTGATCCTGCCGCTAGTAGTGCATCTGAATTAATTACCGAATTTATTCGTTTTGCGTCTATCTCACCAAGAATTGAACTTAATCCAACTTATGCAACTATTATGCTTAGTGGCATTTTCTTAGATAGTTCTTTCTATAAGAGTAAAAACACTGGTATTCGTACTTTTGAAGCATCTACTATTCTAAAAGAATATGGTGCCGATAATAGTGTTGCTGATGATTTATTAAAAGATGATTATGAAGAATATATTGAAACAACTTCTATCGTTTCTCATATTAAGACTGCCGATTATGGCGTGGTCTACGCGATTGCCGATGAAAACAAAATCTATGATTCTTCTTCAATTGCTAAAGCCGCAAATGCTTGTTTAGCAATGAAAGGCATCCACGCTGCATTTGTTATTGGTAAAACCAACAATAAAGAAATTAAAATCTCGGCTCGTAGTGATGGACTAATTAACGTTTCTAAACTTTGTGAACGCATGGGTGGAGGCGGACATTTCACAAGTGCTGCAGCCTCTTTCTTAAAGAGTGATGTTCGTGAAGTTGAAGAAATTCTTTTAAGTACGATTAGAAAGTATTTATCCGAGGCCAAAACTGATGGTATTAGGAAGCAAGGAGAGGACATGTAATATGGAAGTAATTCTTTTAGCGGATGTAAAAAATGTTGGTAAAAAGAATCAAACTGTTAATGTTAGTGATGGTTTCGCTAATAACTTTTTATTTAAAAAACATCTCGCAGTTCCAGTTAGTAAAAAAAGTGTCGAAATCCTTGAGAATCAGAAAGAAAATGCCAGAATTGCTGAAGAAAACGCCAGAAATAATGCTATTAAACTAGTGGAAACATTAAAGGGAATTACCTTAGAATTTACCGCTAAAGTTGGTAAAGATTCTAAATTATTTGGATCGATTTCTCTTAAACAAGTTGAAGAGGAAATGAAAGCTAAACATAACATCATAATTGATAAAAGAAAGTTCATTGATAAAGGACCACTTGATATGCTTGGAGCGTATCGTTTACGCATTGAGTTATATAAAGGTGTAGTCGGTGAAGTTAATGTCCATATCTCAGGAAAGGAATAATTATGCCAGCACGTAAAGCTACAAACAAAAAAGTTGCTACTGAGCTCCCTTATAACGCCGATGCGGAAAGAGTGGTTCTTGGTAGTGCCATGCTCAAAAAAGATTATTGCCTTGATATCCTTAATACCTTAGAAGAAGGAGATTTTTTCCTTGGTAAACACCAAATCATATTTAGAGCGATTGCTTCTTTAGCAGTAAGAGGTATTGATGTAGACGTTTTAACTGTCGCTGAAGAACTTGATAACCTCAAAGAACTTGAAAATATTGGTGGTGCTAAATATTTAGCAGAATGTACCAACACCATGGTTGCCCCATCAACCTTAACTTTCTATATTCGTATTATTCAAGATAACTCTGTTCTTAGAAACATGCTTAAAACTATTAGAGAAATCGATAGCGAATATAAAAATGAAGAAATCGAATCTATCAATGATTTTATACTTGATAGCGAGAATAGATTTAAAGCAAGTATTGCTAAACGTCATATATCTTCTTTTGTCACAACTGGAGATATTGCTCCTACAATTCAAGAAAACTTAGAAACCTTACAAGACGCAGTAGGTGATAGTGATGTTATCGGTGTTTCTACTGGTTATGATCGACTAAATCAAATCACTCAAGGATTTAAACCTGGTGAATTAATCGTTGTCGCTGCTCGTCCTGCTGTTGGTAAGACTGCATTATGCTTAAATTTTGCTCATAAGATTGCTACACACTCTAAAAAAGCTGTTGCTATCTTTTCTCTAGAAATGTCTAAAGAGCAACTCTTTAATCGTTTAGTGGCAATGGATTGCTGTGTTGACGCTAAAAGAATCAATAGTGGCAGGCTTAATTCCGCTACTGAAAAAGTTAAAGTCCTTAACTCTATTAAAACTTTAGCGGGTTCTAAAATTTATATTGATGATACCCCATCTATTAAACTTAACGATATTATCACTAAATCAACCAAACTACAGGCTCATGAACCTGATTTAGCTTTAATTGTGGTCGACTATTTAGGCTTAGTACAAATTGCTAGTAAGAATGGCCGTTCACCTGATAGCCGTCAAGAAGAAGTTCGTCAAATCTCTTTAGCCTTAAAAGCTTTAGCGAGAGACTTAAAAGTTCCTGTTATCGCTGTTAGCCAACTCTCTAGAGCGGTTGAAAAACGTGAATCTCAACGTCCTGTGATGTCTGATTTACGTGACTCTGGTAATATTGAACAAGACGCTGATATTGTTATTCTTCTTTATCGTGAAGACTATTACGCTGATAAGAAGACCACAAGTGCGGCCAATAAGAAAGGCGGTCAATTAACCGCTAATGATAAATTCGAATTAGCAAAAGCACAAAAAGAAAAAGATTTAGGTGCAGAAATTCCAGGTAATGCCTCATATACTGAAGTAATTGTTGCTAAAAACCGTGCTGGTCAAACTGGAACAGCCCGCTTATTCTTCTATAAAGACTATGTGAGATTTGATTCTCCAAGTAAAGAATGGGAAGATGCGATGAACGCCATCGCAAACGAAGATTAATCAAAATGTTTTTTGATATTATTGGAAGTGGTTCTAAAGGAAACGCAACGCTTGTGTTTTCAAATAAGACCACTCTTTTAATTGATATTGGTCTACCTTTAGAAAAAGTTAAAGAAGAACTTTCTAAATTTAATAAAACAATTAAAGATATCGATGGAATTTTAATCACTCATGATCATAGTGATCACTATCGTAGTTTAAAGTCTTTTTCACCTAAGAAGATGTATGCTTTAGAAGGCACAATTCCAGGGTCTTTAAGTAATGTTGCAAAAGAACTCACCTCTTTTATGATTGGCGATATTAAAATCACCCCTTTTCCTACCAGTCATGATGCGACTAATCCATGCGGATATATGTTAGAAAATGAAGGTGAAAAATTAGTTTATATGACCGACACTGGTGTTTATCTATCTAGTAATACAAGTCTTATTAAAAACCCAACATATTTAATTATTGAAAGTAACCACGATATTCAAATGTTACTCCATACGAATCGACCATTAGTCTTAATTCAAAGAATCATGTCCGATCATGGACATCTATGTAACGAAGATAGTGCCTTTGCTACTTTAGAAATTATTGGTGATAACACCAAAGAAATAATACTTGCTCATTTATCAGAAGAAGCAAATGATCCAGAAGTTGCTTTAAGTGCTTATAAAAAGATATTTGCTTATAAACATATAAATATTGATAAATATAAAGTAAGATGCGCTAATCAGTGGGTTCCTCTCATTGGAGGCAATTATGACAATTAAGATATATGCGATTGGAAAAATTAAGGACTTCTATAAAGATGGAGTGGATGAATATCTTAAAAGAATAAGTGGATATTCAAAGATTCAAGTAATTGAAGTCAAAGATGAATCAATTAGTGAAAAGCCATCGGATTTAGAAATTAAAAAAGCGATTGATAACGAAGGCAAAAGAGTGTTGGCTTTACTTAAAAATAATGAGTTTCTGATTGGTTTAGACCTCAATAAGAAGGAATTTACTTCAGAAGAATTTGTCTCTTTCTTATTGGATAAAATTGTAAATAACGGTAGTAGCGTTTCCTTTGTTATTGGAGGAAGCTATGGGTTAAGTGATGAACTAAAGAATAGAGTTAATGCTTCTATTTGTTTATCTAAATTAACTTTCCCTCACCAACTAGCAAGATTAATATTAGTTGAACAAATATATCGAGCGTTTAAAATTATTAATAACGAGACTTATCATAAATGATGTACGAAGATTTCAAAGATTATAAATTAGAAAAAGATCCATCTAATCCATTTACTCCTCACTTTATTATTGATGATGAACATGATTTTTATGTGGAACCTGTGGTCTTCACCCAATTAAATGGCTTTAAAGAAAGGCATCCTGATAAATATCATCTCATCATTAAAGCGATGTTGGATAAAGTAATGAAATTAAAGAAAGTCATTTATGTAGGTGACTTCGAAAATTATTTCACTGAAAAAGATGGATATGTTTATTCTGAATTAATTGATATTACAGATTCCTTACAAATATTTGTTGAAGACAAAAGTCGCGGTAGCGATTACGGAGATTAAAAAGAACCCAAATGGGTTCTTATTTTCTATTGAATAGGTCTTAGTGTTTTCATCGACGCCCACATGACACGTAGTGACAAGAGCATAATGAAGGCCATCTGACCAATCATATTTCCTCCGAATATAAATCCGAAGATCATCGCAAGCAATGCCGGAGTGAAACTTAAGAAGGACGCAATCTTTTCAGCGTGCCATAAGTTAAGAGAACTAAATGGATTGTTCTTACCTCTTGTTAATAAGAAGACCATGAATCCTAAGAAAATGATAAGCCCACCATAGACACCTAAATAGATTAATGTTGAATTCCATTTTCTAACATTCTTTTCAGCATTATAACCAATAGTGAATACACCTTTCCAGTAGTCATAAACAAGAGTGCATACTTGTAAATTGAGGTTATCTGACTTAAGTCCTTCAATGCCAGGAATATATAATGTGGACATACCAATCATATCTCCATCACAAAGACCTTCCCAGTGGATGCCAGCAGGAGAGGTTTGAGCAACTGTATTACTATTTCCACCAGTAATTGCTCTCTTATAGAGGATTAATTTCATGGTGTATTTACCTAAGATAAGCAAATTTGGTGTATAAAAGGCTTCTCTATCATAAACTGGTTTAGAATACCATTCAGCCCAATCAACAGGCTTTTGTGTTCCAGAATAGAATTTTTGATAACTAAGACGTAAACATGTATTATCAAAGGCTTCTCCATCATCTGGACTATAGAATATTCTTATTCCATATTCTTTTGTAACGATATTGGTTGTGCTATAAACTTCGTTATTTCCGCCAACATCGCCAACGATTGGTTTAGGAGCGTTGTTTTCCCAATATGTTAATGTTGGTCCAGTAATGACAAATTGTCTTTTTGTAACTGTTGTATCACCATTATCATATTTGATATTGTCTTGTCTCATTTCTACTGAGGCTTTGGTGATTTGTTCGGCAAAGTCAAAGGTACCATTATTAAAGAAAGAGGCACCATAAACTTTGTTCATGGAAACGTGATTAGGAATTAAAGGAATAATTGCGCCAAAAAGGAAGAATAAAATAGCAAGCCACCATGGAGCTTCACGTCCATTATCAACACAAGCACGGTTTGAAATAATACCCCTAAAGGTATTGCTGATGACATTTTTAGTTCTAGGGGACATTCCCTTATTCTTATTTACCTTTTTTAATTTTGTTGCCATATGTAATTCCTATCCTATTGTTTGCAATAGCAAGATAAAGTTTATATGTTATTGAACATATTGTAAAGATAAATACTAAAAATGAATTATTACATTAATATCGATTTTTGAAATAATTTCAAACTTTAACTATTACCTTTTTAATAGAAAATTACGAAAATACTTAACTTCCTACATGTAAATTGCTAAAATCTATTCACCTAGAGATAGGTAACTCCTGGGGTCGTATTGGATTCGACGGAGATTGGCAGGGCTTTATCTGCAGCGGTTGGTAACCTTAAACCAAAACAAAAATAACTGACAAC
>CADBUF010000077.1 GCA_902797795.1 uncultured Erysipelotrichaceae bacterium | reverse complement strand
GACTAATTCCATAGATTCACCTCCTCTCTAATAGTTCGGAGTATCACTCCTCACCAAGGAGAAAACCAGGAAAAGAACCTCAGCTGGCGAAGCACCGAACTAGGTTTTATAGACTACTCTCTGTCTAAAAGGATGATGAGTCCCCTCACTTTTTTAATATGAGAAAAACGAAAAATTTTTAAAAATATTTTCATTTTTTAAAATACAAAAGAAAAAAGACCTAATGGTCTTTGCTCTCAATAATATTTCGGTCAATACTTGTTGGAATATTGATTCCGTTTTCTTTACACGCGATTAGAATTTTTTCTCCGAGTTCATTATATACTGGCCAATAGTCATCATAACTTGTCCAACATCTTAATCTCATTTGTACGGAGTATGAATCTAACTTATTAACAATGATTGTAATTCCTTCTTCCTGTAAGATGCGTTCATCTCCATCAAATATCTTATTAAAGACGTTTTTAGCAAAGGTGATATCAGTGTTATAGCTAATACCAACATCATAATCAATTCTTCTTTTGCCAGTGCGAGAGAAATTAGTGATAATCGCACTTGTCATATTCTTATTTGGAATAGTAATAACTTGTCCTTGATATGTTAAAAGGTGAGTAAAGAATAAGTGAACATTCTTCACTGTACCTTCACAACTTCCGAAGGAATTAACAACAGAAATATATTCGCCGGTTTTAATATTCTTTTGTTGTAAAAGAAGTAGGCCAGAGAATAATGAACCGATTAAATCTTGTAACGCTAAACCGAGAGCAACCGCAATAGCGCTTGTAATACCCGCTAAACCAGTGAGATCAAATTTTAAAATACTCGCAACTACAAAGGCAGTAGCAATCCATAGAATCGCTTTAATAATTTGAACCAAAATGTTTTTAGCAGAGATATCAATATCTGGTCCACGTTTTTTGACTTTAAAAGCTTTTCTAAAAAGAAATCCCAAGAGTTTAATAACAAAATAAGCGACAAAAATCACACATACCGCGATGATGATTCTTGTCAAATAATTGAGCCCTGAGGAATCAGGAACCATAAAAAAGTCTCCAGCTTTTTGCCAGAAACCATTCCAATCTAAGTTCACAAGTTTTCCATTCATAGCAACATTATTATACACAAAATTCTATTCGATTTTATTTATAATTTTAGGGCCATCTTTTTTCACGAATATTTCTTTAACGTTTTCATCGCCGTACTTACGAGCACAGGTGTACATCACGTTTCTAAATTTGTTTGATGGAATAAGAGCAATAACGCTTCCAGCAAAACCACCACCATTAATCTTACAAGCGCCTTCATTATCACTGGCTTTTAAGATTAAATCACATGCTTCTAGTGGACTTCCTACATATTTATCACCCACCATCATGTTTTTTAAAAGGTTAGTGGAACTGATTCTAGATTCATTGATTAATTTCAAAAAAGAAGACTCGTCTTTCTCATTAAGAGCCTTAATAGCGAGTTTAACTCTCTCGTTTTCTTGATAGAAATGTTTCGCTCTTAAATATTGATTCTCAGTTAAATCTTTTTTGACCAATTCTAATTCACTTAAAGAAGCATCACCTAAGAAACGTTTTTTCATTTGATTAGCAGCTTCTTTCATATCGAGTGGTATAGAAGAATATAAATCGTTAAGTGAAGAATGATCTCCGCCTGTATTAACAATCACCCAATGTAAATCTTTAAATGGGAATTCTAGTTGTTCAATTGTGGGACTATCTACATTTTTAAAATCTATAGAAACAACTCCACCAAAGGCAACACCTATTTGATCAAGTAGGCCGCTTTTTTTACCAAAATATTCATTTTCAGCGTATTGTCCAGCTTTACAAAGCGTAAGAGTGTCGATCTTTCCACCGTTATAAAGAATATTAAAGATATAGCCAACAAGTAGTTCAAATGCAGCGGAGCTAGATACGCCTGCACCTTTAAAGATTGTGGAATAAGTATAAGCATTAAATCCACCAATTTTATAGCCGTGACTATACAAATAACTTGCTACCCCTCTAATTAATCCAGAAGAAGTAGCTTTTTCACTCATCTCAGGTTCAAGATTAGATAAATCTATTTCATCACCTTGGTAACCCAAAGATTTTAGGTTAACAATTTTTGATTTGTTTCCTTTGATAGTAGCAATAATCTCTAAATCACACGCACTTGCTAAACATAGACCATGATTATGGTCAGTATGGTTTCCAAGTATTTCAAAACGTCCACCACAAGAGACCACCATTTCGGGTTTCTCTTCGTGATAACCTTCGTGAAGTTTAATAATATTATTAATTATTGTTTTATCCATAATTACATCAATTTTTTACCATCTGAAAAGGCTTGTCCAACTTTTTCGTTAACAACATAATACCCATGATTAAATGGATCATAGGCAATAATGTTCATTTTTGATAAATCAACATTGCCTTTTTCATCAATGAATTTTTCATCCAATGTTAATCTTATGATATCGGCGATAACCCCATAATCTTCAGGATTAGTTTCGCTTGCTTTACATTCCATACAAATAGGGAAATCGTCTAATATAGGAGCGTTAATAATATCTGACTTATGCGCTTTTAATCCACTTTTGATAAATTTGTCTTTTACTCTTCTAGCGGACACCATACCAACATAGTCAGCTTCTTTAATATGATTCTTATCCGCAACAGTGACAGTGAAATATCCTGTTCTTTTGATGTTCTTAGTGGTTTGATGTTCATCAGAAATATTTAATTTGAGTTGCTTATAATCGTAAGCACACCCCCATGCCGCATTCATCACATCAATTGAACCATCTTCATTATATGTGGCAATCAATATGACAGGCATTGGAAATAAGGCTGGGATAACTGGTAATTCTTTTCTCATAATTTGTTTTCTCCTTTAAGCAAAAAGTCTTTAATTTCTTCACAAAATTTAATGATGTTATTTCTATTAGTGGCGATGTTCACTCTAATAAAACTTGAATGATGTTCGTGGTAGTTTTTTCCACTACAAACTAGAATATGATTCTTAGTAAATAATTGGTTAGTAAATTCCTCCGAATTAGATGAATAAGCAGAGATATCAATCCACAACAAATATGTGGAATTATTGTCAATTATTCGTAATTTTAGGCCATTTTTGTCGAAAAATTCCTTCAAAAACGTTCTATTTTGTTTTAGATAATCGTTAAGCTCAATGACATATTCTTCACCGTTTTCATACGCTGCGATAATTGGAGCAATCGAGAAGAAAGATGGTTCACCTACATCGTCTTCTTGTAGTCCTTTTTCTATGATATTTTTAATTTCTAAATTTGGTGTTATAACTACTGAAGAATGTAGCGCAGCAACATTAAAAATTTTACCAGGTGAAAGCATAACGATAAGCTTCTCATAGTCACTTACTTTAAGAGCGGGGACATACCTACTTTCGTTATAATCTATATCTGCATGAATCTCATCACTGATGATGTAGACGTTATGTTTTTTGCAAATATCCACAATTCGTAAAATCTCATTCTCACTAAATTGTCTTCCAATTGGATTATGAGGATTACAGAGAATGAACATCTTAGATTTACTAATACCTTGTTCAACTAAATCCCAGTTAATCGAATATTTATAATCCTTATAGTCAAAAGGTATTTCAATAACATTGCGATGATTATTGTTGATACAGTTATAGAAAACATTGTAATTAGGTGAGAATAAAGATATTCCATCATTAATTTTTGTTAATCTTTTAATCACTGAATCAATGGAAGCCACAACGGAAATGGAGAACATAAACCAATCTTTTTTTAAGGTTGTGTCATATCGAGACTTCCACCACTTAATATAGGCTTCGTAATATTTATCGTTCACATATGTGTATCCATATGTAGAAATATTAGCTTGTTTGATGATTGCCTCTTTTATTTCTAGCATCACATCAAAATCCATATCAGCGATAGAAAAAGAATATTCGTTATCTTTAACGTTCCATTTATATGAATCGATATGTCTTCGATCGATAATTTTATCGAAATTATATTTGCTTCCCATCGATAACAATAGTCGTCATATTTCTATTAACGACTTCCTCTTCAAGTATTAATTCTTTGACACCTTTAACTCTAATAATTCCAGATGAAGGATTCTTAATAGAATCAACAACATTAATGATATCAGCGTCGATATCTTTACAGAATTCAAAACACAAATCAGTGTCAATCAATTCACAATTAATTAATCTCACATTCTCCATATAACATAAGCCTTGATGAGAAATAATCTTGCAGTTAATGAATGTAATGTTTTTAGCGTTCCACGCAAGATATTCCCCGTTGATAATACAATCAATAACTGTGATATTCTCACTATTCCAGAAGCTGTCTTTACTATTCAATGTAGAGTTTCTAATAGTGATGTTTTTCGCTCCATCAAAGCAGTAATTACCATCTAAATACAATTCACTAATTTCAAAATGTTCGCTATTAAAGCAAAAGTAATCTCCTCTTGCCTTAACATTTCTTAATTCAACATTTTGACAATTCCAAAAGGTTTCTTTCGCATTAAGCATATCGACGTTCACTAATTTGATATTGCTACTTCTTCTAAAAGTTTTAGGAGCGTCTATACAAGAATCAATTATCTCAATATGATCTGTATACCACACCCCACTTCTAGCGGTTTCTAAAAATTTAGAATTAATGACTTTAACATTATGAGAATACCAAATAGGATACTTCCACTGAAACTCACACATTCTTATATCGATGTTTTTACTTTCTTTGAGTGGAGATTCGCCATCTTTAAAGACACAGTTAAAGTACTGTTTATCACTACTCATGAACTGAGCTCTTTCACCAATAAAAGTACGATTTTCAAATAGTTTCATGCTTACAAACATTATCAATGTTTTAATATTAATGCAACAAAAAATCCTTATTTATAAGGATTAATCTGCTTCTTTTTTAACAGGATTTCTTCTAACCTTCGTCCATTTAGGCTTGGATAATACACCTATGGTAATTGTTATAACATAGATGATTGAGAAGAATGGAAATAAAAGAATTCCACTGATGAGATCACGTCTACGTTTCGCGCCCATCTTTTTATAATCAAACACCACCATAAGAACACCTTGGAGAATGCCGCAGAAAGCGAATAAAACACCAATACAGAAGACGATAACCCATGAATATGTCCAAATCCAATCACCTGGATTATTAACATAGAACATACCTGCCACCATCTCATATCCACCTAAATCAGCTGGACCCATAAAGCCCATGATGTGATAGATATAGGCGTAAATATAATATCCAGGAAGCCAGATACAAAGTATTGGACAAATATGAATAAAGATATATGTTAAGAAGTTTTCAAGGAAAGATAAGTTACAATTCTTGAATGTATAGAAGAAGAGTTTAGGAGTATATCTAATGAGCATTCTGGTATTACCAGCACCTAATCTCTTATTTCTTGCTAAGGTATCTTTTAAAGTAGAAGGAAGGTCTTCATAAACCACTGCATCTTCAACGAAATGTGGTTTAATTTTTTCAAACATACGTTTAAAGTTAAATTCTGTATCTTCACACATCGTAACGGTGTCATAGCCACCAATGCGACGGATAATATCCATCTCAATCAAGCTACCAGGACCATTAACGTGAGCGTCGACATGAATTCTTTCTCTTACACGAGAACCACCTCTACTATCAAAAATGTAGTATAATCCACACGCCTTTGTGTAAGCGCTTTGAGTCATATTGATTGCACTCTCATATGGACGAGCAATTTTGACACCACTATTATAAGCATCATTCATTAAAGAGAAGAATTCAGGATTGATATGATTATCGGCATCTAATCTAATAATAAAATCATAATATTTATTTACAGTAATAGATTCAGCTTTACGTCCTTTTTTAACTCTCTTCCAAGGTTTTAAAACTAATTCACCTGGAGCGCCTTTAGCGGAATCAATTTTTAATAATTCTTTAAAACCGTAATCTAAAGCATAGCCCACCATATGATGTTTTGGGTCTGGATCAGTGTGGACAAAAACAGTAGCGCCTGCTTTTTTTGCTAATTCTTCAGTTTTATCATTACAGTTATCAGCGATGACATAGATATCAAACATTTCACGAGGATATTTTTGATTATCAATAACATCTTTTACTGTGTCATAAATAACATCTTCTTCGTTATGAGCAGGGATAACAACCGCGATACGGTTAATTTTATCTGTCTTCTTGAAGGTCTTTTTTGGTAACCAAAACAAAAGCATATAAATGAGCTGTAAACCAAAAGGAATACCAATGAAGATTAATATGCCAACATTAATTTGTGTTAAGTAATAATAAACCCAATCGTACCACATAGGACGTTAATATAATATATGAAGGTAAATAATAAAGCAAATATTAGAAAAATACCTTCTATTTAATAATAGAAATAAGATAATCTGCGATAGAAGCAACTCCTTCATCATTAATCGCACTTACTTTAAAGACCTTAGCGTTTTTATTTCTACGATGAATGTATTCTTCGCATTTATTAAAATCGAAATCAAAGATAGGAAGAGTGTCAATCTTAGTGATCACCGCGATATCACTGACCTCAAACATCAATGGATATTTAAGTGGCTTGTCTTCTCCTTCAGGAACGCTTAGTAGCATCATGTTAATGTTACTTCCGGTGTCAAATTCAGCAGGACATACAAGGTTACCAATATTTTCTAAGAAAATAAGATTTAGCCCATCAATATTAAATTCCCTTAAAGCATCACTCACCATTTGAGCGGTTAAATGACAAGCTCCAGAAGTATGAACTTGAATAGCCCTAACACCAGTATTTTTAACAATTCTATCCGCGTCAACTTCTCCGTCAATATCAGCTTCCAAAACACCGATCTTGTATTTATCTTTGAGTCGATTGATAAGATTAGTAAGTAAAGTTGTCTTACCCGCTCCAGGAGAAGCCATGACATTGATAAAATAAATGCCTCTAGATTTTAAAAATTCTCTGACCTCTTGAGCCTTTTTTTGATTCTCAATGAGGATGTCTTCCTTAACCTTAACAACTTGATAATCCATTAATTTGTTCCTATTACGTGAAATTATTTTATCATAGATACAATAAGTTGTTCCAAATAAATCAATATTAGAATAAGATAGATATGCATCTAACATGGAAAAGATAAGAACAATAACTGTTAATCGTTCTGCTTATGCAGATAATGATTTAGAAGCAAACATATTAAGAGAATACCTTAAAGATAAAGGCACATTTTTAGTGAACTTAATGTCTTCTCCAGGAGCAGGAAAAACCACCACCCTGACCAAATTGATTAATCTATTAAAGAAAGATTATCGTATAGGAGTTATGGAGGCTGATATCGATAGTGATGTCGACGCACTTTCTATTGCTAAAAACACTGGAGTCAAATCTATTCAAATCCATACGTCAGGGATGTGTCATCTTGATGCTGGAATGACGAAAAGCGGCTTAGAAGAGATTGATATTTCTGATCTAGATTTGATCTTTCTTGAAAACGTTGGAAATTTAGTATGCCCGGCAGAGTTTGACACAGGCGCATGTCTAGATGTTATGATATTATCAGTGCCAGAGGGTGATGATAAACCACTAAAGTACCCTCTTATCTTTGAAAAATGCGATTTAGTAATCATTAACAAAATTGACGCTTTACCGTATTTCAATTTTGATATGGAACGTTGTTATCAAGATATATATCGTCGAAATAAGAACGCCACGATTATTCAAATAAGCGCTAAAAACAATATTGGAATTAATGAAGTAGCGGACTACTTTAAAAATAAAATTAAAAACTGGAAGGAGAAATAAGCATGCCAGAAAAAAATTCGAAAATCATCTCTAAATATGAAGGAGAAAAAGGCTATAGTTACGAAGCCAAATTAATCAAATTATGTCGTAAGATAACCGATGTCGTTCCTCATAAACTTTTAGGAATGAAAACTACAGACCCAGAATATTGGGGATTAAGAGAAGTTCTCACTGAACCGATGATTGATGTTCTTTTAAAGATGAAACAAAGAAAACATTATCTCTTTGAAGATCTTGTCAAAATGAATAAAGAACTTAAACCAATTGAACTTCAAAAACTTTTAGATGAAATGTCAGTTATTGGAATCATCGAATATGATTACGGCGATAACTATGCTTGGGATCATCCTTTAGAAGATAAACCAAAAATTAAAAGATATATGCTTTCTTATTTCGTTCCAGGTAGCGCGGAACTCATGAACTCCACAGTGGAAAAGATTGCTAAAAACCCTGCAGTAGCCTCCTTCTTTGAAAGAATGACCTTCATTCCTTTAGCAGGGGTTACCGAAATGCTTCCTCCTGGAGGAGGTGGAGTTGGAATGCACGTCATTCCTGTTGAAAAAGCAATTGAAAGCGAACAAAAGTCTTTGGATGTTGAACACATTTCTCACTGGATGAATAAATATGAAGGACATATCTCCGCAGGTATTTGTTCATGTAGAGCAAGTAGAGCGATGCTTGGAGATGGATGTATCGATGATGTTGATGATTGGTGTATCCAATTCGGTGATATGGCCGATTACACAGTGGAAACTGGTAGAGCCCACTATATCAGCAAAGAAAGAGCGTTAGAAATCTTTGAATTATCCGAAAAGAATAGCTTCGTTCACCAAATTACAAACATCGATGGCGAAAACAAAATTTTTGATATTTGTAACTGTGACGTGAAGATTTGTAATGCTTTAAGAACAGCTTTATTATTTAACACTCCATATCTAGAAAGAAGTGCATATACCGCAAAAGTCACAACCACGAACTGTGTTGCCTGTGGTCAATGTGTTTCTAATTGTCCTGCTGGTGCTGTTAAACTCGGACAAAAATTATGTAAAAAAGACGGCAAAGCACAAACATATCCTCATGCTCCACTACCAGATAAAATCAAATGGGGTAAATATGCGTGGGATGAAAATTATCGTGACACGATGAGAAAACACGATACCTATGAAACAGGTACCGCTCCATGTAAAGTTGCTTGTCCAGCTCACGTTCCTGTTCAAGGCTATTTAAAGATGGCAAACGAAGGAAGATATAAAGAAGCTTTAGCCTTAATTAAAACCCAAAACCCATTCCCAGCAGTCTGTGGTCGAGTTTGTAATAAAAAATGTGAAGAAGCTTGTACTAGAGGAGATATTGATCGTCCAGTCTCTATCGATGCGGTTAAGAAATTCCTTGCTGATTTAGAAAGAAATTCAAAAGATCGATATATCCCAGAAAAGATTGTCGCTTCTACTTATGGACATTTCGATGAAAAGATTGCCATTATCGGTGCTGGTCCAGCAGGATTAAGTGCGGCCTACTATTTATGTGAAATGGGCTTTAAACCAACTGTTTTTGAAAAAGAGAAACGCCCTGGTGGCATGATGATGTATGGCATTCCAAGTTACAAGCTTGAAAAAGATGTCATCGAATCAGAAATCGATGTCATTAGAGCCTTAGGTGCTGAAATTAAATGCGGTGTTGAAGTCGGTAAAGACGTCACCATCGAAGAACTCAAAAAACAAGGATATAAAGCCTTCTATATCGCAATTGGTTGCCAAGGTGGTAAACGCCCTGGTGTCGCTAATGATAACGCAAAAGGAACAGAGATTGCCGTTAATTACCTTAAGAGCGTCTTTGAAAAGAAGGAAGACTTTAAAGGTGATGTCGTTGTCGTAGGTGGAGGAAATGTCGCTATTGACTGTGTCCGTACCGCTCATAGATTAAAAGCCAAGAGTGTCTCTATGTTCTGTTTAGAAGATAAAGACCATATGCCAGCGACAAACGAAGAAATTAAAGAAGCACTTGAAGAAGATATCAAAATCCATAATGGTTGGGGACCAAAAGAAGTTAAAGTCAACGATAAAGGTGAAGTCACTGGTATCATCTTTAAGAAATGTGTTTCTGTTTTCGATGAAAATGGAAAATTTGCTCCTAAATATGATGAAAACGAAGTCTTAGAAGTGAAAGCCGATAAGATTATCTTCGCTATCGGTCAAGACATCGTTTGGGGTGATTTACTCAAAGGAAGCAAAGTTACTTTCTGGCATGGTAATTACCCACTTGCCGATAAAGTTACCTATCAAACTGCTGATGAAGATATCTTCGTTGGTGGAGACGTCTTTACTGGTCCAAAATTTGTTATTAACGCTATCGCAGCAGGTCATGAAGTCGCTGACGCTTTAGCAAGGCACGTAAGACCAAATGCTCATCCTACTATTGCCTTTAATCACCGTGGATTTACTCCACTTAATAAAGAAGATATCACTCTTCCTGGTTATGATGACGCCGGTAGACAAGAAGAAAAGATGGATGAATCCATTGACTACAAGAATTCATTTAAAGACGCTCATGGAACACTCACTGAAGAACAAGTCAAAATCGAAACAGGTCGATGCTTATCTTGTGGAGCGGCCTATGTCGATCCTCATAAATGTATCGGTTGTGGTATTTGTACCACTAAATGTCATTTTGACGCTATCCACTTAGTAAGAGATCATCCAGAATGTTCCAAGATGAGAAAAGCAGAAAAGAAAGTTTCTGGTTTACTTGGCTACGCTCTTAAACGTGAAGTAAAGATTCTCTTCAACTCTTGCTCTAAAGAAGCACGCATGATGCGTAAGAAACGTAAAGAGTGGAAGAAACACTACAAAGTAGCAAAAAAGACACATCCAAATACAGGTAATGCCGTAGATGCATGAATTAGGAATAGTAGTTCACGTTATTAAACAAATAGAAGATTTAGCCACTAAACAAAACGCTAAAGAAGTCGTTGAATTGACTTTAGAAGTTGGTGAAGTTTCTGGAGTGGTTAAAGAATATTTCTATGATGCCTTTGAATGGGCAAAAAAGAGAACTGAGCACATGAAAAACTGTAAGCTCAATCTGATCATCATTCAGGGAATCACATATTGTGAAAACTGTGAAAAGACATATTCCACGACTGAATATGGAAAAGAGTGTCCTTATTGCCACTCTGATAAAACGTATTTAATCACTGGAAAAGATGTGATGATTAAAAACATCAAAGTTATCTAACAAAAAATGGAATCTATCAAGATTCCTTTTTTTCATCATATTCATCTAAGAATGAATGTAATTCACCATATTTACGATATCCAAGTATCATATCAAGGGTGACATTACTCGCGCTTTTGAAAATGTTTTGCTCCACTTGAGGGATTTCTTTCTTTAAGGATTTAATGAGTTCTTTAGTGTATTTCCTCATACTCCTAGATTCGTCTATCTTTGCTTCTTCGGTAAATTTACAAGCACATTGAATAAATTCAAGGTTATGATGCTTACTCCAAGCGATGATGTCTTTTTCTCTAACAAAATACATTGGTCTAATGAGTTCCATACCTTCAAAGTTAGTGCTATGAAGTTTTGGTAGCATTGTTTGGAAAGAACCGCTATTGAGCATATTCATTAAAGTTGTTTCAATCACATCATCATAGTGATGGCCAAGAGCAATCTTATTGCATCCTAATTTTTTAGCGGCGTTATATAAGGCGCCTCTACGCATCTTTGCACATAAAAAACATGGATTATGTTCGTCTCTCGTGTTCGCGATTTCAAAGATATCAGTCTTAATAAAAGTTGCAGGAATATGAAGTTTCTTGATGTTGGCTTTAATTAGATCACGGTTCTTTTTATTATATCCAGGATCCATGACTAGGAAATGAACTTCAAAATCAAAATCCGAATGTCGTTGTAAAAGCATAAAGAGTTTTGCTAGACACATCGAATCTTTCCCACCACTAATGCAGACACAAACTTTGTCTTTTGGAGAAAGTAGCTGATATTCTTTTAACCCTTTCACAAATCTCGACCAAAGTCCTCGTCGATAAGTAGTAGAGAGACTCTTTTCATATTCATCAATCACTGGATTATTCTTTTTCATAAATATTTACCGTATTTATTTTTTTATATTTACAAAAATAATACAATAGAAAAGAAAATATATAGGAGATTATCACCATGGATGAAAAAAGATTAAAAGAATACGCCTCTTTACTCGCTAATACAGGAATTAAAGTCCTTGAGGGAGAAGAAGTTTGGATCAATTGTTCACTTGATCAAATCGACTTTGTAAGATTAGTCGTAGAAGAATGTTATAAACTCAAAGCTAAAAAAGTAAGAGTGAGATTCTCTGATAATAAAATCAGTAGGCTCAATTACCAATATATGTCAGTAAAAGAACTATCAAAAGTACCTGAATATACGATTAGTGAATATAAATATATGGTGAAACACCTTCCAAGCATGTTACATATCGTCTCAGATGATCCAGATGCTTTTAAAGGAATTAAACAAAGTGTCCTTTCTAAAAGTTCAATGAAATTTGGTAAGAAAGTAAAACCATATAGAAATATGATGGACGGCAAATATAAATGGTGTATCGCTGCTGTTCCTTCTAAAGAATGGGCTAAAAAAGTATTTCCTGGTGTAGAAGAAAATGAAGCGGTGGAAAAATTATGGGACGCGATATTAAAAGCATCACGCGTTGATGGTTCAGCTCTCTCTAACTGGGATGAGCATAATGCTTCTTTAAGAAAACATCGAAGACTATTAGAATCATTAGACCTTCAATATTTAGAATATAAGGCGTCTAACGGCACTGATTTCAAAGTTGAACTCATTAAAGGCGCTCATTGGGGTGGAGGAGCAGAATTCACCGCTGATAAACGTGAATTCAATCCTAATATTCCAACTGAAGAAGTTTTTACAAGTCCATTAGCGGGTTCATGTTCTGGGATTGTATATTCCAGTAGGCCTCTTTCATTTAATGGACAACTCATCGATGAATTTTCTATTAGATTCACTAACGGTAAAGTCAGTGAAGTTAAAGCTAAAAAGAATCAAAAACTTTTAGAACAAATGGTGAAGATGGATGAAGGAGCGTCAATGTTAGGCGAAGTTGCTTTAGTTCCTTATTCTTCTCCTATTAGAGAAAGCGGAATATTGTTCTATGAAACTTTATTTGACGAAAACGCCGCCTGCCATTTAGCGTTAGGCCGTGGATTTAAAGATATTCTTCCTAATGGTAATGATACTTCAAATGAAGAAGCAAAGAAGTTAGGTCTTAACGATTCAATCATCCATGTTGATTTCATGATTGGCACTAAAGATCTTGAAATAATTGGAACATCATTTAACGGCAAAAAAACAGTTATCTTTAAAAATGGTAACTGGGCAATATAGGAGGTTTCTTATATGGAAATTGCTGCAATTGTTATTTCTATAGTCGCAGTTATCCTAATTGCGGTTTTACTTATTATCGTCATTAAAAATAACAAAAGAACTCCTTCTAATTTTAATAACAAAGAATTAGGGGAATTATCTGCACAAATTAAGAATCTAGAAACATCATTAGAAAAAGATATCAAGCTTGTTGTTTCTCAAGAGATGGTTAAGTTAAGCGAAGCTAATGCGAGCGGTAGTGAAAAAAACAATGAAAAACTAGAAAGATTTCAAAAGAATATCATTGAATCATTAAACGCTCGATTTGAATTCATTAATAACCAATTAAATACCAAGATGAGTGATATTAATAAGAAGGTCGAAGATAAACTCCAAGAAGGGTTTAAAGGGACAAGCGAAACAATGGCCCAAGTAAGAGAACGACTCAAAGTCATTGATGAAGCTCAAAAGAATATGGAATCTCTTTCTAAAGATGTTATTTCTTTAAGAAATGTCATGGAAGGAAATCAGTCTAGAGGAGCCTATGGTGAATATCAATTATCAATGGTCCTTAATAATGTCTTTGGTGACACAGTGGGATGTTATCAAGAACAATACACGATCAAAAAAGGAAGAGATGATAATGATGTTCGCGCGGATGCAGTAGTCTTTATGCCTGAACCAAACAAAATGATTTGTATTGATTCTAAATTCCCGTTCCCAGATTATGAACGTTGTATTAGTGAAGAAGACGAGGCCCAAAAAGAAGAATATAAGAAAGCCTTCGCTAGAGCAGTTAAACTTCATATCACTACGATTAAAGACAAATATATCATTGAAGGAAAGACCGCTCCTGAAGCCTTGATGTTTATTCCTAATGATGGTGTGTTCGCCTATATCCATCAAGAACTACAAGATGTTGTAGAATACGCTAGAGAAAAACGCGTTATCTTAACTTCTCCTAGTACTCTTCCTGCTATCTTAGTCACTATAAATATGGTGAGAATTGAAGCTGAAAGAGCGAAGAATGTGAGAGAAATTTCTAAGCAACTGAACTTCTTAGGAAAGCAATTCAATCAATTCGCTAAAGAATGGGAAAGCTTCTCGCGTCAACTCGACATGGCAAGTAGAAGTAGAGAAAAGCTTGATAACCGTGTTAATCGTATCAATAACAAATTTGAAGCTATTTCACAAAACGATAATGTTGAAGAAATAGAAGAAAATATAGAAAGCGAAGAAGAAGAATAATAAAAACCAGTCAACATCGTTTGGCTGGTTTTCTATTTAATGTATTCTTTGACGAAATCCATAATCGATTTATCGTAGGCTTCAGTATTATGAATACGAATATGAGAATGAGCTCCTTTAGGGAACCAATCAATTTTCTTAGGAGCTTTTACGATTGAATACAACTCTTCCCCATGAGTAGAGAATACGTCTTCTTTAGAATACATGAATAAGATTGGTTTCTTTAATTGGTCTAATTTATAAAGAGGGCCATTCTTTTTAACATTCTTTCCACTTACAATATGCATCATTCCTAAGATAATAGGAGAAAAAGGAAAGACAGGTTTATTTCTCTTTTTAAGATTGTTATCAAGTGTTTCTTTAAAACTTGTATACATACCTTCAGCGATTAATCCTTTTAAATTTGATGGGGCTTCTTTATCGATTAAGGCATATAAACCAGTTGCCGAGCCAATACAAATGCCGTGTATCAAAACATGGTGAATATTCTCGTTATTTTGTAGGTATATAGCCCAATTAATGATATCTTTATATTCTTTTAACCCCAAAGTGTTATATCTTCCTTCGCTTAATCCGTGACTACGATTATCAATTGCCAATACGTTGTAGCCAAGTTTACGATATGGTTCAGAGAAATAATATGAATAGGTACCACTTTCCATTCTTCCAGGAATAACGATAACTGCTTTATCAAATCCGAAATCAAAATATTCAGCGACTAAATTAAATCCACAACTATTAATGGAGATACTTTTACGATATTCGTCATATTTTTCGCCCCAGGCTCTTCCAATAGCGAACATTTCTCGTAATTCTTCATCATCCCAGCTAACTGTGCGGCTCCATTTCTTTTTGTTACAACGAATAAACAAAACAGAATAGATACGATTCGCAATTAAAAAGATTGGTAATATACCAAATACAAAGATCACGCCAAGAATAATAAGAACAATGTAATACCATTCCATAATTAGATAATACCAATTAATAATTCATAAACACCTTGATTACCATCAAGGATATTGATTTCTAAATTAGAGAAGTGATCATTAAATAAACTTTCAATATCTTCATCCAATAGACCATTGTCTTTTCCTTTAAAGATAACTGCTCCACTTCTAGAAGATAAGTCTTTTATCTTTTTTAACCCGTTTAATAAAACATCTATTGGGGAGGTTCCACCACTAACGACTTTATCGTTCACACAGCAGATATATTCACCTTTTTTAATATCTTTATAGTCTTTAACCGCTTTAGATAATGATACCGTTATGATATTTTCCATTCCATCTTTTAAAGATGATAAGCGGCTTTCCTTATCTCCATCAGGAATATCCATTGCTAAAGAATAATATCCTTCCATAATAGAGGTAGTAGGAATGATTTCTATATGATAATTCTTAAAAGCTTTTTTGGCCTGATTAGCAGTTTCAATAATATTGCTATTATTTGGATAGATAACAATTGTTTCAGCTTTAATATGTTTAATTGCTTCAACAAAGTCACTTACAGATGGGTTCATAGATTGACCACCACTAACGATATAATCAGCGCCCATTTCTTTAAAAGTTGAGGCAACACCTTCTCCATCTACACAAGCGATAATTGCAAATTCTTTAGCAATGATGTCTTCTATTTCTTTGCCTAATGAAAATTCATTATGTTGAAGCTGCATATTCTCAAGTTTAAAAGAAATAAATTCACCAAATCTTTGTGCTAAATCAATCACTTTACTTGGTGTTAAAGTGTGGATATGAACCTTAATAATTGAGTCATTTCTCACTGTGACAAGCGAGTTTCCAAACTCTCCAATTTCCTTCACAAAATTGTTATAAGAGAAAGTGGTTTTATAGTTTTTTGAGTTCATCAATTGAAGATGAAATTCCATACAATAACCATCTAAAAATTCACTATTTTCATCAAAAGATGCCACTTTTGCTGGTTTTTCTATCTTAACCTCACTAATTTCATCACTTTTCTCAATATGCTCTCCAAGAAGATATTTATACATTCCTTCAATGATTAAAATGTATCCTTTAGCACCACTATCAAGGACATTAGATTCTTTTAAAACTGATAGCATTTCTGGAGTCTCTAATAAGACTTTATTCATCTCATCAATGTAGAGTTTAAAAGCTTCTTCCATAGAGATTCTTCCAGCGATCATTCTTCTAACATTTTCAATTCCTAAACGAGATACAGTGAGGATTGTTCCTTCTACTGGATTAATAACTGCTTTATACGCAGTGCGATAGCCATATATGAAAGCGTTTCTCATTTCTCCTGGGAAAGCAAAAGAATGGTTTCTTAAAGATTTCGCCATGCCTGCGAAAAGTTGAGAAAGGATAACCCCACTATTTCCGCGGGCTCCTAAAAGCATCTCTTTAGCAACACCTTGTAAATAGAAGCCTAGATGCATATTACTAGGAGCGTTTAAGCCATGTTGAACAGTTAAACGCATATTAGTGCCAGTATCACCATCAGCAACAGGAAAAACATTCATCGAGTTGATTTCTTGTTCTCGATTAAGAATATTGTTGAATGCGTTAGCGAGCATTCCTTCAAAATCTTTTCCGTTGATCTGATTTCTATTCATTATTTAACTTCTTGTAAGATGCGAGCAAAGCTCTCTGTTTCTTCTTTTAATCCTTCAGTAATTGGTTTACCAAGGTAATAAGCCGCCATTAAGCCAGGACCAATGTTAATAGAGACATTAACAAATGTTTCATTAACTCTCACGTCTTTGACCTTGATATTTTCTAAAAGTAATTTCTTAAATGCTTCAGCTTGTTTATCTCTATTACTAGTAGCAACAAAGATGATTTGTTCTTCTGGATTTTCAATATGTTCTTGAATGTATTTGATTAAAACTTTATAAGCTTGCTCTTCACCTTTGGCTTTGCCAATAACAGTGGTTAAACCGTTATAATCAAATTCACCACAAGGTTTAATACCCACTAAAGAGCCAAAGAAAGCCTTCGCATGGGTTAATCTACCTTTTTTAGCAACAAATGATAAATCGTCCATCCATCCAGATTGATGGAATCTGTTTTTGTTTTCATGGATCCAATTAACAACTTCTTCAAATGATTTGCCTTCATTACGAAGTTTAGCAGCGTAAAGAGCCATAAGACCAAATCCAGGACCAAAACGGCGAGAATCAACAACTTCAATTTTTGCATTTGGATATTCTTTTAAGGCCATTTCTTTCGCGTTAACCATGAATTGATATGTTCCACTTAAGGTGCTAGAAATTGTCATTGCGATAATATCTTCACCCTTTTTAATATGTTCAACAAAAGCGCAATAACATTCTCCTATACTTGGAGGAGCGCTTTTAAAGCCGTTAGGGTTCTTCTTGAGTTCCTTGAAGAATTCTTCTTTGTTGATATTTTTCCAGTTTAAAGCGGAATCGTGTTCTACTCCATCAGGAGTGACATAATGCCCCATGATAACATCAATACCATATTCTTTTTGATATTCTTCGCTTAAGTCACAAGTAAGATCTGGCATGATTGCAAATTTCTTTTCCATTAGTTATTTTCTCCTAAATATTTATTGAGTTCGTTAAGATAACTTTCTTTGCCGTATAAAGTAGCCCAAGCATGCTTTGCCTCAGGCACAAAGATTTTATCTTTCTTTGCGGCACAGTTATTATAATTATCGTTAAAAAAACTGATATCGACAATACTATCTTTTTCACTTCTAACAAAAATCGTATGAATTTTGTTATTTGCAAGCGATTTAGCGGTGTCTATATCGTTCCAATTAGTTTTCGATAAATGTTTAATATAAAAACCTAATTCTCTTTTAAATATTCCAAAAGGAATATGCTGAGTAGTAGCGATATTGTCCGCAAGTTTTTCTAGATTAGTGTAAGCATCTTCAATGATCAGATGTTTGACTTTGTTTTCTTTAATTTTCTCACTTGCTAAAGCAATACTTGTTCCACCCATGGAGATGCCGTATAAAATGATTTCTTTTATATCCTTCAAGCTTGAAGCATACTCAATCCAAGAAAGGACATCATGATGTTCATAATAGCCATAGGTAATATATTTACCTTCACTTCTTTTATGGGCTCTTTCATCAATGATAAGAACGTTATAGTTGTGTTTAAGAAAATAAAGAGCCTGGACACCAAAATTCATATAATTATCAGCCTGAAAGCCATGGAATAAGATAATGATTCTATCACTACTATTTTTATATAAGTCTCCAACTAAAATTTTATTGTCATAAGATTTAATCTTAATTTCATGATGTGGATGAGAATGTAGTTCTCTAATTGATTCTTTTAAGTAGGTAGTCTGTTCTTCGTTTAGATTATGGTAGGCGAGTCTTAGAATCTTCTCATTTTTTTGACGTTTAAAAAACTTTGTAAAAATTAGATACGTCACATAATAATGCGACAAAATAAAAAGTAACCCAAACCCGATAAAAACAATAAGAACAATTAGCCACCAACTCATATTATTTTAAGCACTTCTCGATATGGTCAATCGCATCTTTAACAGTGACAAAATCATTAACAGAGACATCACCAAGTTCAACGTTAAATTTTTCTTCAATAGAAACCACCATAAAAAGTAAAGAGATAGACATTAAGCCTAAATCTTCCACAAGTCGAGTGGATTCATTAACGTTATCAAGTTCTCCTTCTTTAGAAGGATCCATCGCCACTAAAATCTCTTTTAGTTTTTCTAATATTTCATTTCTACTTAGCATTTATGATACCTCAAAATCTTCATCGCTGGAGTGCGATCAAAATCTTTATCTCTAATAACAATACTTTGAGCTCTCATATATGGAACTAAAGAATTATTAACTTTATATAGTTCTTTCATTAAGAAAGCCATCTTATCAATTTCATCAACCTTAGCGAGTTCCACCATACGAGGAACAACTTCTAAAGCGATGAAATGATTACCACTATCATCAACATCTTCAAAAATTTGTGAATCTTGAACATATGGAAGGGCGTTAAAATACACTTCAACTTCTTGAGGGGAGACGTTTTCACCATTACTTAAAATGATAATTTCTTTACATCTACCAGTGATATATAAATAACCATCTTCATCAAATCTAACTAAGTCACCAGTTTTAAACCAGCCATCTTCATAAGCTTCTTTGTTGGCGTTTTCATCACCAACATAACCAATCATCATATTTTTACCTTTAATCCAAAGTTCGTTATTTACCACTTTGAATTCTTGATGTGGATAAGGATAACCAACAGAATCAGGTTTATTAAATTGATCTGGGTTACCGCTTACAAGGTTAGCGGATTCAGTCAAACCATATCCTGGATATAAGTCAATATTGAGCTCTTTCTTATATTCTTTGATGAGATATGGTGCCACTTTAGCAGCTCCACAGATGATGTATTTTAAATCCTCACCTAACATGTTCTTTTTAAATTGACGTGAAAGATTTAAAGCCATCTCTGCAATCGCAGGAACTAAGACCAAGACAGTTGGTTTAAAAATTGCAATATCTTTGAACATATCTTTGTTGTTTTTAACAATATATAGGCTACTTCCTGTATATAAAGAGGTCATGACGTTACGAATCAAACCAAAGACATGACTCATTGGTAAGATTAATAAATATCTTTGTTTAAAGACACTTGGAACACCATAGCATCCATTTACTGTTCCTTGCATGACTGCCTCTTGAGATAATAGAGCGCCTTTACTTCTTCCAGTAGTGCCACCAGTAAACATGATTAAGGCTGGATCACTTCCCTTGGTGGATTTATCCATTTCGACCTTTTCCCCTTTAGCGGTTTCACTTAAAAGCTTAAGATTTGGATTCATTGCTTTAATAACATTAAGACGGTCCACCATATCTTCTGCGTAACATAACCCTTTTAAAGAGAACATCATGGAAACACCAAAGAGGGTTTTATCATCTAAATGAGCAGGTAAAATTGCTGCCACATAACCACTAGTAACAATAGCTAAATACATCTTCACTAATTGATAGCTATTCTTAGAATAAACACCAACACGGTCTCCTTTAGTTAAGCCTAGAGCCTTTAACGCTCCTCGAAAGGAAGCCATATCTTCATCTAATTGGCTAAAGGTATAAGAAACACCATCATCAACAATTGCGACATCGTGAGGATAGTTCTTTCTTACCATTTCCCACATTTCAACAATTGTTTCTTTTTCAACAATCTTGCTAAATGTTTCTTTGTCAGTAAATTTGGCAAAATATTCTCTATTATTCATCTTTTTTTCTCTCCTTTTGATAGCAAAGATTTTCTAATTCTTTTTCCATTTTTTGGATATCTTCAATCGCTCGATCGAAGTCTTGTAGTGTGGTTACCCCATTAGTGGTGTATTCCTTAATATTTATTGGAGTTCCAATAGCGATGACCACTCTTGAATAGAAATGTTTCTTTCTTTTTAAATAGACAGGAACGATTGGAACGTCGCTTTTAAGGGCCATCATGAGCATCCCGCTTTTAAATGCTTTAATCCCTTTAGGGTCTGTGTTCACTCTTCCTTCAGGGAAGATAATCACTACTTCGTTATGATTAAGATGATCCACAATCTCTTTAAATGAAGTCATTGAGAAGTTATCTCGACTAATTGGAATACATTGGAACCAGCTTTTAAACATGTGTCTACGGAAGCCTTTTCCAAACAATTCTTCCATCGCCACCATATGGAGACGGCGATACCATATCCCCATCATCAGTCTAATTGGATCTTCTAAGGAGATATGATTACTACTGATAATCGCTCCTTTTCTAATCTTCTTATATTTTTTGTCCAAATATAAGTGTTTTGGTCGATACCAGATTAATCCAATTGATGCCGTGATTCTAATGATGTCGTGCATCAAATAATGGAATGAAAATAATCTATTTCTTTTCTTCTTTGTTTCGTTCATATATTTCTCTTAATTCTTCAATATGCTTTTTCAAAACGGAATTGATTATATCAATATTTTCTTTCTCTGACAATTTTTCATCTACATAATCCAAAGGATTTATCGGTTCGCCGATAACAACATAAGCACGATCTTTGGTGAAATATCTCCCGTTTGTGTAGCAAGGAATAATCTTTGTGTTGCTCAATAAGGATAAATAACTGATACTTGGTTTAAATTCAAGTAAAGGGGTCTCTTCTTTTTTAGGTATACGACTTTCTGGAAAGGCTCCGATTACTCCTCCTTTAGCAAGTATCTTTTGGCATTTATCAATAAAAGAGAAGTCATGATTATCACGATTAACGTATATTCCTCCCATTAATTTAAGAAAGAAACCCAATAATTTATTTTTAAAGAGGACTTCCGCCATTTGGTAACGGAGAGTTCTCCAAAAGAAAACAAATAGATAGAGGATATAATCACTAACTGCAGTGTGATTACTAGCAATAATTGCTTTTCCTTTGATTCGTCTACCTTGGATATTTCGATTTTGATAAATCACTTTTGTTTTAAAAACGATTAGATACGCTAACCAACCAGTGAATTTCACAAAATAGGTAAATAGAAAAATCATAATTTGGTTTTGATATATTCACTAATCGCTCTAATCGTGACTAAAGAGGAATCTGGAACTTTAGATAAATCTAAACCGAATTCTTCATGAATCTCTCCTATAATTGCAAAATAATCTAAAGAGGAACCACCTAATTCTAAGAAGATGTCACCATCTAAGTCAGTAATTTCACGATTGAAGTTATTAGAGAATATCTCTTTAATCTTTAAAGTTACTTCATCTAGATCAGTGGAGGTATTGTTATTAGCGTTCTCCGTAAATAGAGCATATTCATGGCTATTAAATTTACGGAGTATCTTTTTACGATTGAGTTTAAAATCTTCTTCTTCGATGAGCTTATCTTTGATCAAAACAATTTCACCAATTTCGGAATTGAGTTTTTCAAGTCTAATCTTCTCTTTTAAAGCTTCAAGAATCTTATTAGCTTTTTCTATAGAAAGATATTTGCTAAGTTCCACAAGTAGTATAGGAGCGTTATTATTCTTTTCAGGAATTAAACAAAGTTCAACAATATCATCATTACGGAGCTTTTCTTCAACGAGATTTGGATTAATATTTTCTCCACTTTTTGGGATGATTAAATCATCTTTTCTACCCTCAATATAAAAGCGACCGTTTTTATAAGATACTAAATCAAAAGTGTTATACCATTCATCCTCTTTATGAGGGTGTTTTTCTCCTTTTATAAGTAGGTAGTTTGCTAAAGAGTTACCTTTAACTAATAATTCATGGTTATCATTAATACGATAATTAATCTTATCTAATGGTTTACCAATTGACCCACTAGTGATGTATTTGAATTTGTTAGATAACTCAACAGAAGTGATACCAATTTCTGTACTCCCATATCCATTTGTGAGGTGATAGCCAATTCCGTTAAAGAATTCAAGAACTTTCCTATCGATAAATGAACCACCACTAATCATAAAGGAGATATGATCTAAAAAGAGATTGTCTCTAATTTCTTTAAAGGCCACTTTTCTAAACGCTCTTCCAAGAAAACTATTACCAAGTTTTAAAGATAACTTTAATCCTTTATTGAATTTCTTTAATGTTTTCTCCCCTCTATAAGATATTTCTTTCATCACTGAGTCATAAACTTTATTCCACAAAAGAGGAACCGCAAAAATATGAGTCACTTTATGATGATTAATAACAAAGAGAACATTCTTATTAGATAAATCAGTAAGTTCCACTAGTGTACGAGAGAAAAATGTAAACCATAAATAGACGGCTACAAATCCAAAGATATGATAAAAAGGAAGTAGAGCAAGTAATTTTAATTCACCTTCATAATGTTTTTTAACACGTGAATTTGCTAATACGACTTCTTTGGCTTTCTTAATAATATTTGTGATTTCTAAAGATGTATAAGCGCAGATCTTAACTGAAGAAGTACCACTACTTAGGAAAAGGATTTCATCTGCAAAGGAAGAATCTATAAATCCTTCTTCAATTTTTAAATCAAAATAATTCAAAGTATCAACATCAAAATTCTTACCATTTGAAACAACTAGTTCACATCCTGATTCTTTAATCAAATTATTTAAAACATCATCAGTGAGCTTGCTATTAAGTAATAAAGGGCGATAGCCAAGAAATAGTAATGCCCAGAATACTTCTAACCAATGAATATCATTATTGAGGTATAAACCAATGACAGAATTAAAAGGTAATTTAATGGACTTCTTTAAGGTAAACGCAATATTTAAAATATCTTTATAAGCCTCTCCATAGGTTATTTTAATAACTTTGAATTTCTTGTTATATTCATAGAACGTGTTCTCTTTTTCAGAAAACATTAGTTCAAATAAAGTTTTAAAGGATACTTCTTTATTATTAAGAAGGTCTAATTTGTAATTGACAAATTGATCAATACTCTTTTTATTAGCGAGATTGTTATATTTCATACGAGTATGAGTATATCACTTTCACTTATTTTCATAAATAAGAATAATCGATATATAACAAAACAAAAGCCCTTGATTGCTCAAGAGCTCTGTTTTGGATAATTATAAATGAAATTATTCTTTTTTGGTGCCGACAGCGATTAATCCGAAGATACCACCAAGAATACTTAAACCTGTTCCACTGAGAACACCAAAGATGATGTCACAGATAAATAAGCCTTTGTTTTCTCTGTTCTTGGAAATGAAGCTGAGAATAGCACATGGAATACAGAAGATGCAGAAGACCAAGAAAAGAACACCGGATAAGATGAATGATCCAGCATATGCTTCTGTGAATTCTAAGAAGGTCTTGTATTCAGAATGGTGAGCTTTGAAGTATTCCATATACCAATCTGGTGGAACAACTGCATTGCCAGCATTTCTAGCCGCGTAAATCGCGTAGACCTGTCCAGCTCTGACGAATTCGATAATTGATAAGACAAGCCAAAGGACTGCCATAACAATTGAAACGATTCCGGCAATTAAAAGTAAAACTTTTGATGCTTTTTTCATTTTATATTTCCTTTCGTACGATACTTTTATTATAGAACAATAATACGATTATTCAATATCAATAGATATTAAAAACTCCTAGGAATATCCCAGGAGCTTTCAATTTAGAAATTTTTAAAACTATTCTTTTTTATTGCAGACAGCAACTAAACCAAGAACACCACCGATGGCGTTGAGTTCAGCACCACATGCTAAGCCAAGAACGATATTGGCAATGAATAATCCTTTGTTTTCTCTGTTCTTTGCAATAAATGCGAGAATGCAGCTTGCAAGAGCAAAAAAGAAGAGAATTAAGAAGATAACGCCACCAGTTGTGTAGTAACTAATGACTTTGTCAATACCACCAGCTTTGAGAATTTCATTCCATTGTTCAGCTGTCATTGAAGCAGAACCTGCTTTAACTGCACTAAATGCAGCGCCGATGACAAAGTAGACAATAGAAAGAATAAACCAAGTGACTGATAAGACGATTGACAAAACAGCGCCAATAATCAATAAAGTTTTGGATGCTTTTTTCATTTCTAATTTCCTTTCGTACGATAACTTTATTATATAACAAATAGCATTCATTTCAATATAAAAACAAGCCAGCAAAATACTGACCTGTTCTTATAAAAAAATTGTTTAAACTATTTAGCTTCTTCAGCTTGAGTTGGTTCTTCTTTTTTGCTAGCACCAGCAAGGCATTTGTTAGTGATAGCAAATCCAAGAACAATACCTAAGAAGATAATAACTAAAATTGGTATTGTGGATATTTGATATCCGACTCCAAATGGACCAACGTACAATTTACAATACATCCATGTACTAAGAATCAAACCAATTGAGGTAAAAGCAAACGCAAGGATCGCTTTGACCATAGTGGATGTTACCCCAGTTCCACTAGCACCATATTTGGCGAGTCTTCTGTCATTAACTCCAAGTTCATTATAGATGATGCTTCTTGCAAAAGAGTTGACACCAACAATTGTAAGAACAAAGCCAAAATAGCCAATTGATAAATAAATAATGGCTTTTTGCATGCTAATTATTGGATTTTCGCCAGAAAAATTCTTAAATGAGAATAATTGTCTAAAGACTTCAAACATTGTTGTGTGGTAATGTTCTGTTCCACTAACAGATTTAACGCTATCGATGAAAACAAATACAATGACAAATGATAACATTGCTACCATGATAGCAGAGAAGAATTTAGTGATTAGAGGTCTCTCATTTGGATATAAGAATTGACCTACAATCAACATTCCAATACCGACGAATGAAGCGACTAAACCAAGCATTGCTCCCCAGCCTAAACCAATCGTTGTAGTTTCAGTAAATGCAACTCCTCCAAATAAGACATGTGTTGATCCTTCTTTGGTCCAATTGACAAGAAGAACAATCATCACAAAGTTGAGGAACGCCATAATGAATTTGAGGAATGAAGCAAATAAAGTTTTAGAATCTCTTTTTCCACAATATACTTGAACGCTTCTGACAATAATGATGATGAAGAAAATTGTCATGATAATAGAGACAACTACAAATGTTATTAAAACAACAAGAGTTCCAATCATGCTTTGAATTAAATCAATAACCGCATCACCACTAACAGAACCAGAGGTAATTTGTTCGATGTAATTTTGGACTTCTTTAATAAAACCATTACTTCCAAGAACACTATGTGACTCAATAACAGTGCTAAAAGGAGTTACTGTTGTTCTTACATATGTGTCACCAAATAAAGCGACAATGCCTAAACAAGCAATAACTAAAACAAGCGAAGTAAAGATAATATTAAGAATCTTTTCTTTCTTACTAATTTCCATATTTTTCCTTTCCTATAAAAATTAACTACACAAATCATAAATCAAAGGAACAACTAATTCAATAGATTAGTGTTGAATAATTCAGCACATTTTCCTATTTGTGAGCAAGAGTAAAAATTCATGTTGATATTAATTTAATATCTATGGTAAAGTTATACCGCAAACTTTCTTAGGCGAAGTAATGTCCTAGGCGGAAGGAGACAAAAAATGAAAAAAGATGTACATCCAAAGTATTATCGCTGCAAAGTGACATGTGTCAGCTGCGGAGCAACATTTGAAACCGGTTCCACAGAAAAAGAAATTAAAGTTGATACATGTAGCAACTGCCACCCATTCTACACTGGCAAACAAAGATATGTTCAAGCTGATGGTAGAGTGGATAGATTCAACCGTAAATACGGACTTAAATAAGAAAGAAATAACCGGATTAGTCCGGTTTCTTTTATCTAATCACTATGAAAAAGAGATTTTATATTACCACACCAATTTATTATCCAAGCGCTAAACTTCATATTGGTCATGCTTACTGCACTACTTTGACCGATATTTTCGCACGTTCTAAAAGAGAAAGAGGATTTGATTGTTATTTCCTTACAGGTGCAGATGAACACGGCTTAAAGATTCAAAAAAACGCCGAAGCTAAAGGGGTCTCTCCTCAAGAATTTGTTGACCATATTGTTGAAGGATTTTATAAACTATGGGATCTTTTAAAAATCAGTAATGATGATTTTATTAGAACTACTCAAGATAGACACATCAAAGTTGTTCAAAATGCATTTTCAAAAATGCTCAAACAAGATGATATCTATTTAGGAAAATATGAAGGATGGTATTGTAAATACTGCGAAGCTTTCTGGACCGACACTCAAGTTGGAAGTGAACACATTTGCCCTGATTGTGGTCGTTCTGTAGAAAAAGCAGAAGAAGAAGCATATTTCTTTAGAACCAATAAATATTTAAATAACCTTCTTAAATTCTATGAAGATAATCCAAAATTCCTCATCCCTGAATCTCGTAAAAATGAAATGATTAACACTTTCATCAAACCAGGTTTAGAAGATTTATGTGTTTCTAGAACTTCATTCTCCTGGGGAATCCCGGTTAAAGAAAATAACAAACATGTTGTATATGTCTGGTTAGATGCCTTAACTAACTATATATCCGCGTTAGGATATGGAAGTAATAATGAAGAGTTATATAAAAAGTACTGGGAAAGTGAAGACTGTGAAATCATTCACATCTTAGGCGCAGACATCACTCGTTTCCATGCGATTTATTGGCCAATGTTCCTTGAATCGTTAGGTCTTAGAAAACCTGACCGCGAATTTGTTCACGGCCTACTCATGATGAAAGATAGCAAGATGAGTAAATCTAAAGGTAACGTCGTTGATCCATATCCACTTGTGGAACGTTATGGAGTGGATTCAGTGAGATATTATCTCGCTAGAGAAATTAATTTTGGAAGCGATGGTTCTTTCTCACCAGAACAATTTGTGGAAAGAATTAACTCCGACCTCGCTAATTCATTTGGAAATCTTTTAAATAGAACCATTTCCATGATTAATAAATATTTCCAAGGAATAATTCCAGAATATAAAGGACAATTTACTCCTTATGATGGAAATCTTGAAAGTGTTATTTCTTCTACTATTTCAAATTATGAAAACGCGATGGATGATTTGCGAATCACCGAAGCAATTACATATGTAAATGAATTAGTAAATAGAGCAAATAAATACATTGATGAAACAACCCCATGGGCTTTAGCGAAAGATGAATCTAAAGTTGAAGAACTTGCAAGTGTCATGAATCACCTCGCTTATTCCATATATGTCGCTAGTAGGCTATATCACCCAATTCTTGTCACTTGTAGTGATAAAGCCTTTGATCAATTAGGGTTAAACGAAGAAGAAAGAAAATATGAGAATATCAAAAACGCTCATATTTTAGATAATCATCAAGTTAATAAAGGCGAGCCTCTCTTCCCAAGATTAGATCCCGCGATTGAAGTTCCATTTATTAACGAACTGATGAAAAACAATTAACACAAGTATATGAAGAGATAATGCAAAGCAAAGCATTATCTTTTTTTCTAGACTTAATAAAACTACGAGAACTAATAAATTAGTAATCCTATCTTCTTGTTTTTTTATGAAAGTATCGATTACATGTATATAATATCTAGTGAGGGTTAGTATTTATGAGTAGAAAGAAGTTTTTTATCATTTCCTTATGTGTGGTTATTCCAATCGTCGCAGCGGTTGTTGTTATTTGTATATATCCTTATATCAGTAAAAAGAACGAACCAACAAGTGGTCAAGTAACTCCTAGTGCTCCGGATAATATTCTATGGGAACCGACACTTTTAACTTCACAAACTCAAATAGTGAACGATGAAATCAGTTTTGCTAAACCAGTTTATCCTGAATATGGTTTGGATTATCTTTGTTACATATTTAAAATCTCTGGTAACTCAGGTAAATTACAGGTTGGACCATACGCCACTAAAGATTATTTATTTGCTTTTAAAGAATCTGTTTCACTTTTAACTGTGGTCGAAAACCCAGATCCTACATTCATGAGTAAATATAGTGTAGAAATGATCGTAACTACTTGTGACTCATTAGGTCAAAATAAACATGAAGTCTCTATAGATGTTAATAAAACATCAGAGTGGTTTGTTGGTAACTTGAACGCCGAAAACACTAGTTGGAACTGCGTTTATAGTGTTCTAACAAGATTTAATTACCTATAGACGCATCAAGATTATTTAATTCTTGAATAATATAGTCATCACTTACTTGACCATCAGAAACATATTTTGAATATAAATTAGTAAAAAACGTAGAAACAGCGTTGTAGTACTTGCCAGGCAATGATTCTAGTATTACCGTCGAGTTAGCTGCTTTTTGTGCGTTTAAAGCTGCAATATGTGGCTCTTCAGATGCATCTAATTGTAATGATTTGAATGTTGGTTGAACAGAAAGAGCGTAATATCGACAACTCTGGACATATTCAGACGCCATAAACCTTGCAAAATTTCTTGCAAGTTCTTTTTGGTCATCATCTAAAGCGTTATTAACACCAAAATATTTAGTCTCAAGATGTGTTCCGATTCTATTTTCTTTGTCGTTCGTAATATATGGAACAGGCATAACTCCGTAATTTGGACCCATTCTATCTTTGAATTCTCTAACACGAGATGTATAAATGATTGATGCAAAATAGTTTTCCATAGGAACCTCGTTATTTGGTTTAACAAAACTGTTTGTCATTAAAGACAAGCCAACCTTAGCACTATTAAATCCTTCTTCACAATTGAAAGAAGTACTTATTTTTTGTTCAGTATTAGTGTAGTCAATATGATAAAGTGGTTCGCTATTTGAATATGAATGTAATATGCCAGAACCAAAATAACCATTCCTATAGTCAAAGGAAACATATTGTTGAAGTTCTTGAGCCTTAGTTAATAGCTTAGGCAGCGTATCAATTTCAGAAGGGTCAGAGATATATGCTTTGTTATAGAACATAACAACGCCATAATCTGCGGCATATGGATACCCAAATGCTGTTGAATTGATGGTAGCGCCAGTTAAAGAATCATCAATCATTAATTCCATACAATAATCTCTTTTATCGCTAGTTGAAATTGGTGATAATGCTCCAAGTTGATACAAATCATATGCTTCGTCGGAAAGAAAAGTGAATACGTCCGGTCCACTGCTAGCTCCAGTTGGGAAATTATTAGCTGTGTCATATCCATTAAATTCTTTAAAATCAAATTCAACATTACTGTTAGTCAAACGATTAAATTCTTCAGCCATTTGTACTGTAAATTCTAGCGAATCTCTTGATACTCCAACAGTTAGTGTACCACTCATTTCAGTTGCACTTGTCCATATATCATAATCAGGTTCTGTTATTTCAACAGAACATTTTTTTGAAATATCGTATCCATATAGGGAAACATTAATGAAAGTATGACCAGCAGAGACACCAACTACTTTTCCAGTAACGTCTACAGATGCGATATTTTCATCATCAGAAGCAAAAACAACAGTGGCGTCTTCTGGATAAGCTTCAACTGTAATTTGAAATGAATCATTTCTTTCGATTTGAGCATAAGTAGGCGAGACTTTTAATTCAGCAACGGTCTTCCATTCAGCGTGAAGAGTAATATCAGATGTTATGGAATGTCCATTAAACACCCAGTAATCATTGTTTTCATCGTACCATCCTTCAAAAGAGCAATTCTCTTTAGTTGGATCCTCGGGTTTAGAAACCTTTTCGCCATGTAAAACTTGTTGCGATTCAACTTCACTACCACCATTAGAGTCAAATGTCACAGTGTGATATTCTTTATCTCCAAGTCTTCCATTCACTAAATCATCAAGCCATTGATCAAGGTCACCAACATATTCGGGATGAGCTTCACAATATAATTCATAAGCAGACTTTCCTTCCGCTCTAACATTTGTATCAGTTTCACCAATCCACCAATTACCATTTTCGCCAATAAATGGTGTGAGTCCATCTTCTCCTCTAATAGATTCTAGCCATTCTTCATAACTAGTAGTTATTGCTCCTTGACTAACTCCAGTAGCGTATATTTGACGAAGTTTATATTCTAAGTCACTGATTGCAGGAACATTTTGAGAATCTGCATTAGAACTACCACAAGAACTTATTGAGATTCCAAAAGCAAAAACGCTTAAAGCGACAGTAAATAATCTAAATGATTTTCTCATACTATAATCCTCTAACTATACTTTGTAGTATAGCATCTCTTTTATTAATTTGTCGATGTTTTGTGATTGGTATATACCACTCAATCATTTGTTTTTAAAGTCTACCATTAATTGCGGTACCACCTTTTAAAACTAAAACATCTTTAAAAGAGCTCTTAGAAAAAATAAATTTTAAAACCATCTATTAATATGGGATTAAATGCGTCCCATTCCACTTTGAGTAACATTGACGCCCCTGGGGCTTCCGTGTTATTCTTATTACGCAATTTAAGGTCTACTTCTGTAGGCTTTTTTAATCTCAATAATGATCCAAAGGACCAAGATCAATTTCAACAGTTCCTCCATACATATTCCTTTCATGCGACTATAGGGGTTGTCAATCCTTATAAGTGCAGGGAAGAAAACACGGAAATAAAATGAACCTGACCATAGGTTTTGACTTTCCTATAGCCAAAGACACATAAGTGCCTTCATATACTTAATAGTGGCTATCCCCTTAT
>CADBUF010000076.1 GCA_902797795.1 uncultured Erysipelotrichaceae bacterium | reverse complement strand
GCGCCTACCGAGGGACTCGAACCCACGACCGATCGGTTAACAGCCGATAGCTCTACCGACTGAGCTAGGTAGGCAACACTACGTTATTAAAAACGCAAGAATGATAATATCATATACGTTTTTGCAAAATCAATCCTTATTTCAATTTTGTCTCAATTAATTTTAATACATCTCCAAGAGTGGAAACTTCTCCGATTTCTTCTGATGCAAAAGTAATATTAAGAGTTTCTTCGATTTCTAACATCACTTCCACTAAATCTAGAGAATCAAGACCTAATGAAGAAAGGCTATCTTCTTCTTTAAGATTTGAAATATCGACTCTTTTTGAAATAATGTCCGAGACTATTTTTTTGATGTCCATTTTTCTCTCCTGTTTGATATTATACATCTTTAATATTCAAACAAAAAGAGGGAAATATTTCCCTCTATTTCTCTTTGTGGCTAACGTTTGATTAATAATTTAATAAAGAACCAGATAAAATGAATCCATTATTTTCACTTGGTGTTTCTGTTTTTTGAGCTTCAAGTTCAGCAGCGACCGTAACTTCGGAAGCACGATCAGCAACATTGCTAGCAGTGCTTTTGAAAACACTAACCATGCCAACAGAAATAGCGCCAAAGACAATAAGGACAAGGATGATACCTAAAAGTTGACCTTTGATTTCTGACATAACTTACTCCTTTCTACCCAAAATAGCCAATAACCGTGCTACGTTTAGCCACAATCTTCATGTCATTACTGGCAACGAATAATGGGTGATAATAACGATATATAGTAAAATCCACTACATCACCTGGATTTGGTGCAGTGGAACTTACATTCTCAAAATAGATGTTGTATGTGTTTTGCAAGGACGAAATATATTCGTTATCTGCTCTCCCACTTTTAGAGATCAAATAACCAATCGTGATAGAAATATTATCAATTTGACTATAAGCATTTGAAATGCAAATCATATCTCCTCCGATAAGAACAAAAGCAACGACAAATAATGTAGATAAAATAATTCCGATGTTAGATGACATTGATATAATCTCCTATAACTGAAAGTATTGATATTGATAATGCAATAGTGACAAAGCCTGCTCCAATAAGTGGAAAAGAATTGAAAGTATCTAATGCTCTTTTCTTTCCGTCCACCAAATCTTCTTGAAAGTTGTTTCTAATATTTCCAAATAAAATGTCAAATTCTGAGAATTGCGAAACATTCTCTCCGTTACCCACCATTTGGTAAATAGAAAGAAGCAAACTTTCAATAATGTGTGATTTGAATTTACTAGCAAAAGTAATGTAAGGACCAACAGATTTATCGCTATCAATCATTGCAAGTAGAGAAGTAATTGCATCATTCATAAACGAAGATGTATAAGGGATTAACTTTTTGAAGGAGTTATACACATTGTTGCCGTTAGAAATAAATATTTCGAAATAAGAAAGGAGTGAAATAAGTTCGTCCGTATGTTCTTTTTCTTGTGCTTTTTCGATTGAAGAATATCGGCCAATATAGAAGAAAACAGAAATAGGGCCAACAGCAACAACAAAAATGCCAATATATAACTCCTTCAAAAAGGTAATTATTACTATTCCTCCAATAGCAAAAATAACTAATAACATCACCATAATTGTCATTTCCTTAGGGTAACTTAGACCTAAGGAGTTAATTCTTTCCCTAAGAGTTCTTTTCATGGTTATTTCCTTTCAACTTCAAAGAAGTTCCTTTATTAATCAACAAAAAGATTGTTAACAAGATGAAAGCCATTACAATGACAATCGCAAGCATATAAAGGAGTTGGTTCTTAACACTTTGATAAAAATCTTTTAAAGCGAAGCGAAGAATAATGATTACAAGTAAAGAGAACGCCCATAAAATACCAATTTCTACATATTTGTGTTTAGACAAAGAATCTGTCTTTGTAATATATTCTTCGTTATAACGAATTTCAGTGATTAAATATTTGGACATTTGCAAAATATCTCCACCTTGGTCTTCCCACAAATCCACAATTTGAATAAAGAGCTGATATACATAGAAATTAAAATAAGAAGAAAAGTAATTTAGTTTTTCTTTTTCCGTCATATTTTCTAAACCTTCGCAAAGTTCAATAAATTCATTCGGCATGCTATTAACAGTTGTTTCAAAAGATCCGGATATTGACTTTTTGATTGATAAAGCAATCACAAAATTATTGATAAAGTGATAACATTCATGGAACTTTTTCACCTTTATAACGTATCTAGAGATCATCGGTGAAAAAACAAATATCGACATTATAAGAAATATTGTTAACGTGATAATTGCAATTAGAAGACTATCTAAAGCAATGTAACTAGTTACACCAGCAATCAGTGATATAATCACAAAGATCAAAATATTATTTTTCATTTGCGTACCTCACTATTAACAAATTTCTCTTTAACTAGGTTTGGTAAGTCAAAATCATTTAATAAAGAAAGACCAGATTCAGTAAGGTAGTTATATTTATCTCCGGAATTCAATTTTCTATAGATTGAAGTGTATGTTCCGTTATTGTCATATAACCCAATCTCGGCAATGAATCTTTTAACTTCCTTATTGACCATTTTTTTCTTTAAGTAAATATAGAAATGAAAGTGATAGAAAATGTCTTTCAAAGCGTCCCCATAGTCCATTTTCTGATCACTTCTTTGCACCATTCTTGCCATTCTAAAAGGCATGGATTTGCAATCTAAAGAGTGGATGGTTGTAATAATTGGTAAGCCAGTCATTGAGGAATTTAAAACATCAACCATTTCTTTATCTCTGGCTTCAGCTACAATTAACCAATCAGGATTGTTTCTTAAAGCATTTTTAATGAGAATGCCTTCAGATATATTTGGATTTTTATCATCTACTTTCCAACATGTAAGGTCAATGTCATTACATCCACGTATTGTGTCTAATTCCAAGACGTTATCAATAACAATAACTCTTTCATATGGAGGCATGTTTCTAAGTAGATATTTTTGCAATTCAGTCTTTCCACTTCCTGTAATACCACCAATAACGATTGATTGTCGGTGTAACAATATAGTTTTGAGTAGTTCCACTATTACAGGGTTAAAGAAATCGCTATCATCATCAATTTTTGAAGTATAGAAACCAATTCTAATTGAAAATGTCGTAACATCAACGTCATTAATCTTTCCAATTGATTGATGAGTAGCGTTAATACGGTATCTACCAATAGAGACATCTAAAATTGGATTAGTGTAACTAAATTGTTGCTCAGCAATATTTGCTATTTGTCTTAAAAAGTCTTTGACAATTTGAGGCTCAACTAAAATATCGCTTTTCTTTCTTCCAAATTTATTGCTGACAAAAAAGAATTCTTCACCGTTATAAGAAATATCAGTTACATCCTCATCAAGTAAAAGAGAAGATAAGAAGGAATGTTCTAAGTAATATAAAGCTTTTTCTTTATCCATTAGAAGTCCTCCTAATCGAGTATGCCATTGTACGTGAGTAATCATAGTTAAAAATTAACTTACAATTGACTGTAATCTCAACAGATGAACAAAAATTACTGATGCACATAGATCCGTCACTTAAATTAAAATAATAGAACTCAACAGAATACTCTTTAGCGTATCTAGGAATAACATTATCGTAATATCTCATCATTGTATTTTGAAAACTATTTTTATCAAAGAAAACGCCTATGTTTTCGATCTCCACAGTTCTAAACATTGATTCAATAGGCGTATTAATAATCGCCCTATTTAAACCCTGGAAAGAAAATGAAATTGAGAATATTCCACCCATGATTAGCACGAAAATTCCACTCAAAAGTACATTAATCATGCCTTTACTCCTCCAGTTATGCAATATTCAGATTCATAACAAGCACCAAAGAGTTTATGAAGTGAAAAGAAGGATAAAGGAATGACGATTTTGCTTTTAGAAAAGCCAAAGTCTTCTATCACAATTCTCACTTCATTACTCTCAAATTCTTTTTCCTTGCCTATGGGTACATAGATTTGATCAGTTTTACTATATCCAGTGATATGATAATCACTCATTTCCATAGTTTTGTTATTAACATACATATGTGAATTGGGTATAAAAGAAATAGAGCTACTACTTGCTACTATATCAAGTGGAAAAGCAACCTTATATCCATCTCTTGAAAGGAAATTACTATATACTCCAATGTAGTCATTAACTTCTAAATAACAAGAAGAGTAATGCAAATAATCTCCGCGATTATAAGAAAAACTTATTTCGTTAATTGCAAAAGCATTATTATCATCGATTGTCACATAATCTAAGGTATCTTTGAAATTATATGTTTCACTAGTGATCTTTCTACTATTTTGTAGACCAATACAGCAATTATTAAAAGTAACTGAATTATTTTTATGTGCGTTGGCGTTAACTTCCATATTTACCAATGGATCAATGTTAAATGTATATGACGCGCTACCAATCGATAAAACATATCTAAGACCATCTACACCTACTCTTCCACGAGCAAAGAAAGTGATTTCGTATTCAAATTTATTACAAATGGAGAATGTATCTTCTCCGTATAGAGCACCACTAGAAGCGTTATAAGTTTTTAATGATGCTCTAAGAAACACATTTTGCAAAGTTCTAATTCTCATTACAAAATCTTGCGAGTCATCAAATGGCCCAATTACAGTGTCAGAGAAAAGCGTATAAGTAGTTCCCACTGATGGAGAAGCAGAAATGGTAAATATTGCCACACAGGGAGCAAGCAATAATTTTCTAGTGTATTTCATAGAAGACCTCCAAAAAGGTTTTTACCGCTATTTTTTTCTTCTTTTTAAATTCGATAGAAGAATAATCATTAATCCACCAGTTCGCATAAGCGTTATAAAAATATTCGTTATTAATGATTCTTTGTGTTTCTACATCAAGGAGGCAAAAGGCTTTCTCAACATCCTGGAAATACTTATAAAAAGGAGAATAATAATCATCATTCCCATTAGAAAAGGCTGTACAGTTGATTTCGTTAATATGACGTAGTGATATGAAGTAGACTCGAACAATTTCTTTGATGATTTCTTCCAGTTTGTATCGTTTCATTATTTTGCCTCCTCATATATTTAGTAGTGTCTATCTTTAATTTTTTTTAAATTTTTTTCATTTTTTTATATTATTAATTATTTATAATTAATAAAAAAATTTATTTCTTTAAGTAAATTGCAATAATGATGCATCGCATATATATTTATAGACATATGATAGTGTTAGCAGGCGCAAGCGCCAGTGGTAAAACTGAAGTAGCTAAATTATTAAACAAGAAGTATGGAATCACTAAAATTGTGACCACTACTACTAGAGAAAAGCGCAATGGCGAAGTCGATGGAGTCGACTATTTTTTCGTGAGCAAAGAAAAATTTGAAAAAATGATCCAAGAAGGAATGTTTGTTGAATACACTCTCTATAATGGCCAACTATATGGATCTACAAAAGATCAAATCGCCAACGATAAATGTGTAGTTATTGACCCCGCAGGGCTACGTGCCTATATCAATTTACATGATAAAAATATTGTCACCTTCTATTTAGAGGCTGATGAAAAAACAAGACATAAACGTATGGTGGCACGTGGAGATGATCCATTAAAAATAGAATCTAGAATTGCAAATGACCGCATTGCTTTTAAAAAAGAGAATATTGCTACGGTAGACTATATAATCGATTCTAATGAAGATTCATCAGTGGAAAAAGTGACTGATGAAGTCTATAAAATCTATACATCATTCCAAAATAAGATTAAATAATATAAAAAAGTTAAGAAAATTTTTTATTTTTCTTAATACTTATATATAATAACAAGTGGACATTAAAAGGAGAAAATTTATAATGGCTAAAATTGTTAAAGTTCATGGTCGTGAAGTCCTTGATAGTAGAGGAAATCCTACCGTTGAAGTCGAAGTTGTTCTTGAAGATGGCACAAAAGCACGTGCAATCGTTCCTTCAGGAGCATCAACTGGTGAAAACGAAGCCCTTGAATTAAGAGATGGCGACAAATCAAGATATGGAGGAAAAGGTGTTCTTAAAGCCGTTGAAAACGTCAACACCAAAATTGCTCCAGCAGTAATCGGATTAGAAGCTACTGATCAAGTATTAGTTGATCAAACAATGCTCAAACTCGATGGCACTCCATTCAAGAAGAATTTAGGTGCCAACGCAGTATTAGGTGTTTCCTTAGCAGTTGCAAGAGCAGCAGCAGAATCACTTCATATGCCTTTATATCGTTATATTGGTGGTACAAACGGAAAAGTCATTCCAACCCCATGTATGAACGTTATTAATGGTGGTGCGCACGCACAATCAAGCGTTGATTTCCAAGAATTCTTCATTATTCCAGCTGGTTTCCCATGCTTTAGAGAAGCTTTAAGAGCAGGTACAGAAATCTTCCACACCCTTCAAAAAGTTGTTAAAGAACATGGTTATGAAACTGGTGTTGGCGATGAAGGTGGATTTGCCCCAAGCTGCAAGCACGGAAATAAAGAACCACTTGCTTTAATTGCTGAAGCAGTTGATAGAGCAGGTTATAAACTTGGCGAGCAAATCTTCTTAGGTATGGACGTTGCTTCTAGTGAATTCTATGAAGGTAATGGCGTTTATAACTTAGTCAAATCTAAGGAAGGTAAAAAGACCACTGATCAAATGATCAAATACTTAGAAAGACTCGTTAAAGAATACCCAGCAATCATTACCATCGAAGATGGTCTTGCTGAAAGCGACTGGGAGGGTTGGGCCAAACTCACCGCTAAACTTGGTGATAAAATCCAACTTGTTGGAGACGACTTATTCGTTACCAATCCAGAATTTGTTAAGAAAGGTATTGTTAATCACGTCGCAAATTCTGTCTTAATTAAAGTTAACCAAATTGGTACTTTAACTGAAACATTAGATGCGATTAGATTAGCACAATCAAATGGCTATACCTGCATGGTCTCTCATAGATCTGGTGAAACAGAAGATAGCACCATTGCTGATTTAGCGGTTGCTTGTAATGCAGGTCAAATCAAAACTGGTTCTGCTAGTAGAACAGACCGTATGGCCAAATACAATCAATTGCTTAGAATTGAGGAAGAACTTGGTGAAAATGCTTGCTTCTTAGGAGTTAAAGCGTTCGCCAATCGCAAATTCTAATTAGTTGTAAATATTAAAAATAACCCATTAGTTATCTAATGGGTTTTTTATTCTTCTTCTTTATTATATTGAGTGTCAATTACTCTTATTTTTTCGACTGTATATTCGTCGGCAGAAAGGATTTCGATTTCATATCTTTCAGCGAAGGTAAATTTATCGCCTTGTTTAGCGAAGCGATCAAGAATCTCTTGGCAGAATCCCGCAACAGTTTCGTAGTCCGTCTCAAATTCGCCTTTATATTCAATTAACTCAAAGAAGTCTTCAATATTCATTAATCCATCAACAATATAAGTCCCGTTCCCATTATCAATGAATTCCACTTCATCTTCGTCGGTTTCATCAAAAATATCGCCCACTATTTCTTCTAAAATATCTTCCATGGTGATAATACCTTCAACACCACCATATTCATCAATGACAACAGCGATGTGGATTTTGGTTTCCTTAAATTCTGCTAATAGGTCTAATAATTGTCTATTTCTAGGGATAATTATTGGTTTATAACACATGGAAATGATATCGATATTCTCTTCCTTTTTAAAAACCGCTTTAGCAAGCTCTTTGATAGGTAAAATACCAATAATATTATCAATAGTGTCTTTGTATACAGGAATACGAGAATGTTTAAAAATTTCTCCTTCTTTAATAATCTCGTTAATATCATCTTCAACATTGATCGCAAAAACATCGACACGAGGAGTCATGATTTCGTGAGCTTCAATATCACTAATATCTAAAGCTCCTCTAACAAGTTCGGCTTCATCTTCATCATATTCTTTGTTTTCTTCAAGCTCATCCACCATTTCTGAAATAACATCTTCATCTATTTTGTCTTCTTCTACAGATTTCTTTTTGAATAACTTTGAAATAAGTTGGAATAATTTAGCGATTGGCCAAATAATTGGGAATGTTAAATATTTAAAAACAAGAACAGGATAAACATATAACTTACTTAATGAGTAAGATAATCTCTTTGAGAATGATTTAGGTGCAAACTCTGCAAAAATAATAATAAATACAGTAAATAGAATGGTCGCAACAGTGCTTCCCCAATTTTGATTCCAATTAATACCAATTAAAGTTACGAAAGAAGAAGCGAAAATATTAACTAAGTTATTGCCAAACAAAATAGAGGCAATAGAGAATTCATAATCGCACGCAAAGTCATAAGCAAGCTTAGCGGTTTTGTTTCCTTTGTTGGCTTCTACTTTGAGTTTATCGCGGTTGACGACGCTATAAACCATATCCGCACTAGAAAAGAACATGGAGAAAAGTGAACATATAGCGACTACTAGCCAATAATACCACGCCATTATGCTTTCCTCCTTCTAGGAGAAGTTGGTTCAGAAATATCGGAAACAATTTCTTCTAAAATATCTTCCATGGTAACCATTCCAACAATTTTGTTATGGTTATCTCTAACTAGAGCAATATGAGTACGATGTTTTTTAAATCCATGGAATAGGTCATCAATCATAATTTTGTTGCTGACAAAATATGGCTTTTGAAGAACGCTTCTAAGAGCTAAATGAGGATCTTTTACATACTCTTCAAAGTAGATTTTTACGTGCAAAACCCCGATAATATTGTCAAAAACCTTGTCATATACCGGAATCCTTGAATAATTCGTGGTTGTGATGATTTCTTGTAGTTTTTCATGGTTTAAGTCATGAATATTGAGCACAAACATCTTGTTTCTAGGAGTTAACACTTCCTTAACATTAGTATCTAAAAAATCAATTGTGGATTGTACAATTTCAGCTTGATCTTCATCAATCATTTCTTCTTCAGAAGCTTTTTCAATAACGTTTTCAAGATCTTCCTCGGTGAAATCATCTTCGTTTTTCATTTTGAAGATTTTCTCAAATATTTTTGCAAACGATTCAAAAAGGATAGTGATTGGGAAAAAGATAATCATTAAGAAATAAATTGGGTAAGTAAAGATTAATGACGTTGTATCAGGAATTGCTCGACAAATCGTTTTTGGTAGAGTGTCACCAAGCATATAGACTACAAATGTCATTATAATTGAGGATATCAATGATATCGTATATTCATCCGGAATTACATTTTTAAAATAATTAAGAAAAAGCACTGTCGATACAGCGGAAATCGCAATTGCAACGATATTATTACCAATTAATACAACCGTTAACGAGCGTTCGTATTTATCTAATATTTTTAATAATGTTTTAGCAGTTCTACTTCCTTCATCTGCTCGTACTTGCATTTTGAATTTATTGCAACAAGAGAATGCTGTTTCAGCACCAGAGAAGAAGAATGACAAAATGATTAATAAACCTATAATGATCCACGATATACTAGGGTCAGGCATTAATTAACCACTTCCTTTTCCGAACAATTCCGTTCAAATAATGATTATAACACAAAGATTATAAAAAATAAAATGCCCGCGTGAACGCGAGCATCTTGTTTTAAATTAAATCTTATGATTAACGAACTTCTTCAGGTATTGGTTCTGGTTCTGGGATTGGTTCTGGTTCTGGGATTGGTTCTTGTGTTATTACTTCTTGACCAGATGATGATTGTGGGAATAAATCACTAAATTGGTTATATAAAGTCATAACGACTTCTAAAATATTAGAATCATAAGCAGCAAGTTCGGTTTCACTTGGATAACTGAAATGAGCTTGTTCATTATATGCTAATGAGCAATCCATAACTGCAGCAGCTGTGCCGTATTCACAAGCAAATCCAACTTTAACATGAACTTCTTCTAAGGCCATCATATCTGTTGTGCCTTTTGTTGTGCCAACAACAGCAGAAGCACCAAGATTTAAAGATTCGACTTTAACTCCACCAACTAATTCACTGCCAATAATTTCACCGGTTTCAGAATCATAAATTGTATGCTTTGATTGTCCGATGACATCTGGGACACCTAAATCATCTTTATCTAATTCAGCAGAAACAGCAATTCTATTGACTGCACCAGTGGCATCTTTATAAGTATAGATGTTTGGTCTAAATGGCATTGTTCTTAATAATTGTTCAAAATCAACACCACCAATTTCTTTCGCTAATGAGGAAATACCTAAACTCATTAAGGCACCAAGAGGATCTTCACCACTAAGAGCTGATTTGATTTCAGAATCATCAATAAACATAGCTAAATCTCTAGGATTGAGATAATGTTTCTTGGCAATTAATGGTACTGCTTCATATAATTTTGAGAAATCAAATGGTTCTTCTGGAGCACCAATCATACCAACGATAGTGTTATAAATACCATTAGCAGTATTAATTAAACCATTAAGGTTATTTGTAACGCTTGGATCAGATAAATCAATACATAATTTTGGTGCGCCTTCTTTAAATGCAACATAGAACATACTGACATTTAAGTTAACAATAGATGCGCTAAATCCCATTCCGGCGTAGTTAACATTTGCCATAAGAGTGAAATTTTGAAGGTCGAGTCTAACATAACGACTGATATTAGCGCCATCTGAACCCGCAAAAACGAAATGGAGATTTCCACTCAAGGATTCACTAGCAGTTACATATAAGCCACTAGTTTGATCAACAGGAACTGTTTCATTGACGACATAACTAAATGAAAGGTTTCCTTCACAAGATGATGAAAAGAAACTTCCCATAACGCCACCAATGGCTTGCATAAGGGCTTTTTCATATTCGGTTGGTTGGGTTTGTCCACCTTCGCCACCTTCACCGCCTTCGCCGCCTTGGCCGCCTTCTTCTCCACCTGAGGCTGGCTCTTCATAAGGAATGGCTTCACCACCAGCAGGAACTTCGGTTTTATATGGACTGGAAGGTTGAGATTCACCAGATCCACCATTATTTTGGCTTGCGCCTCCACCACAAGAAGCAAGGAATGCTATAAGTGGCAGAACAAAAAGTTTAGTTTTTTTCATATAAACACCTCTTTTTATTTAGTTTACCACCATTATTATATCAATGGTAATAAAAAAGTCGGTAACATAACGTCACCGACAATTTTATAGATTGATAATTATTCTTCGTCTTTTTCTTTCTTTTTTCCGCTGGCAAGTTCAGCTTTGAGTTCTTTAACCCAATTAACTTTTCCGATTTCGCCTTGTTCAAGACCATCTTTTTCCATGACATCTTGAATGAGTTCTTTACATCTTCTAACGGATAATCCAGATTTAACTTTGAAGACGAGAGGAATTTCTTGATACATATCTTTTCCGCTAGCATCTTGAACTGGGATTGTGCTATTAGCATAATCAGCAGGATTTAATGCGAAATATAATTTAAGAGATTTACCTGCAACAGTGATTCTAACATACATTTTCTTATGTAATCTGAATGTATCACCAACAGCAGAGACACGGGATTTAACACCCCAAGAAAGAATTTCATTCTTTAATTCATTATATAAATCATGAATATCTTTTTCAGATTGCAACAATCTTTCAGCGAATGTTAATCTTTCATATTTCTTAACTTCTTCAGCAGGTTTTGCTTCCACGACTGGAGCAACAGGTGCTGGAGCTGGTTTTGCTTCCACCGCTTCTTTTTTTACAAATAATGGGCGAGGCGCAGGTTTTTCTTCAGGTTTAGCTTCATCTTTTGGAGATTCAATAACCTTTGGTTCTTCTTTCTTTTCTTCAACCTGTGCAGGTGCTGGAGCAGCAACTGGAGTTGGAGCACTAACGCCATTAATTCCACCGTTGAAATATTGAACAACTAATGGTCCGCCAAATGTTGCGCCGGTAATGGTTTGATTTCCACCATTAGGGGCTTGTTGTGGTTGTTGTTGTGGTTGGTTGACATTATTTCTAGCAATTTCGTCTCTTACTATATCACGAACAACTTCACGTAATAAACTTGCAAGAGAAGCTTGATCCATACCTTGTCCACCGTTGTTATTAACATTAACTTCAACGTGTTTATCTTCACCTGGTTGTTGTTCAGGCTTTTCTTCTGATTTTGGTTCATCTTCAGGTTTTGGTTCTTCTTCAGGTTTTGGTTCTTCAGCTGGTTCAGTAGCAGTAGTTTCTTCAGCTGGTTCAGGAAGAGCAGTAACAATTAATTCAGGATCTGGTGCTACTAATTCTTCACCTTCTTGAATAGCTTCTGGATCACCAACAGCTTCGGCGATAGTTTTTGCTTCAGCTTCTTCTTCAACGAATACTTGTTTGCGTGATTTACTAGCGAATACAAGGCCTAAAATATAAGTGACAACAATCATCGCGACTGCTAAGTAGCCAAGTACAGAGGTGATATAGACCATAGCAGCATAAGGCATAACGAGGTCAGAACTAAGCATTTCGGTCATTTTTCCTAATTCAGCAAATGCAAATGTGAAGTAAACCGTTAACACTAATACAGCGTATAATGCCGCTCCTAGTAATAATGTAAATAAAATATAAGTTCCTTTTTTCTTGGTCAAAACAAAGATCAAGCCAAGAACTGTCATAATAGCAATGATGCCAGTAAAGACATAAGTAACAACGCTTACACTCATGGCAATGCTTTCACCAGCAGGTTCAAGGAATACCATATTATAATTTCCAAGGATAACAATTGCAGAATCTTTGTTAAATGGTAAGATAAATGCTTCTCCTAACATTTTGTGAGCATTATCCATGTACAATCCAATATCATTCATTCCTTCCCAAGGATAAGAAAGTGGAGTCAACATCCAGCAAACAAAAAACGCCAAAAATAGCGCAATGCTTGAGATGAAGAAAGCTAACAAAACTCTTTTTAATTTTGAACTTCTTTTCATAATCAAATCTCCTATCAACAAATACAATTTATACGTATACGCGATACAAATCAATATAATTTTGAAAAAAACCGCATTTTCGTGCAGTTTTATTTCTTTTTTTGCTCAAATTTAATATTTTTTCACTAAATTATGAAGCTTGATTTGTATGAGTTTTTTTATAGTTGCTAATGACCAAATCTGCTTCTTTGTAATACCTGATATAGCTTCTTTTGCAATATCTAGGATGGCGATCTTTCTCTTTAATATCAAGCGGTTTGAAAGCATATGGCTTGTTCACTCTCCAATTGTTTAATAAGCCTATGCTAAACGCGTCGGTAGGACAGTTGAATGAGCATCTAACGCAACATAAACAACGGTTATGAAATTTGAACTTACCATTAATGAATTCAATATTATTAGTTGGACAGTTATTAATGCATTTCATGCATTTAATACACTTCTTTTTATTTACGCGATATATTTTACCATTAACACCCGAAAACCATTGTTCAATACGAAGTAACCATATGAACCATCCAACTAGATGATGTTTCTTAGTTAGGTGTGGTTTTCCATTAACTAAATAATCCTCTACATTAATTGGGACTAATTCATTCATGGTCACAAACATTCTTAACGCTCTAGCCTCAGTATGCCTAAAAATCATATTGTAAGGCATGATATAGTGATAATCAGATTCAAGGAAATAATTTCTTCTTTTTAAAATTCTAAGCAACTTTTTACCAGAAGAATGATTAATTGACATATATTCTCCACTGACCATGACAATAAAAATATTCATAGGTTTATCTAACTTTGGAAATTTTTTAGCATATCGCCAAACATTCTCAGGAGCATTAAAAGCATGAATTGGATAGCCAAATCCAATTTTGTCGTACTCCGTTATTTTAGAAAAATCAAATTCGTCCTTCTCAATTTTAAATAAATCAAGTTGTACGCCAAATTGTTCGGCGCTTGATTTCCATTTTTTGACTGTTAGTTCAGTATTTCCTGTTCCGGAAAAGTAAAAAAGTGCAATTTTCATGTTATTATTCTATATTCTTATAATTTGAATTGAAAAGAGAATCATACCAGTAGAAACGATTTTCATTTTTATCGTGCGCATCATACCAAATTTGCGCAACCATCTTGTCGGTTTTGGCTAAACGATCAAAATCCCACGCGTATTCTTTATAAGATATATTAAGCCAGTGGCCACAGAATAAAACCGTATGTGGACGAGCTTCAAAAATTTCTCCATCAGCGTTTTGCCATTTGACTTTTCGATAAATATCGCCGGTTTTAAAATCTTGATCAACTAGTTTTCCACCACGTGCCTCAGCAACATTTCTTAAATCTTCAATGGATATAAGTTTTCTGTCTTTATTTATATCAAAAAAATGATCTAGGTGAGTTGGATTGGAGACTAGTTTTTGATAATCAATAGAATCGCCATTAGGCAATTTTCCTTTAACTAAAAGATTAAAGTCTTTCCAGTCTTTAGGAATTGATTCAAATTTATCAACACCATTAAAATAAGCAAGCATTCTCGCTTCATCATGATGTTTGTACCAATAATAAGGTGAATTAGAATCCTTTAGAAGTCGTTTAATAACAAATTTCTTCATTAACTTCTTAGGACACAGCTTTGCTAATTTAAAGTATTTATGAGTTTTTAAAACATTGTCCCAAAATTCTGTAATGTTCTCGTGTTGATAGTCAAACAAGTCATTTAATTTATAAGCATCCGAATACCATTCACCATGGAAATTACGCAATGTATTGTAGTTAGTGTCAAAGAATTGCTCAACTTTGCATCCAATAATTCCAAATCCAAGAGCAAATGTATCATAACCAGTAACACGATTCTTGAGGCCACCACCAATATTAAAACAATGTTTCCAGAAATTAGATTCACTTAATTCATTTTTCAAATCACGCCTAATAATGTTTCTAATTAAAAGAGCACTATCATTAGCGGTTGCCCATTCTAGTGGAACGTTGAAACTAGTATGGAACATTAATCCATCACTAATGTTTTTCATCATCAAATTGTTATAAAGCATAGCAGTTTGTCTAATGACAACCCAATTATCTAATTCACTCTCAAGAACAGTGAATTCTCCTCTCATCTTCGTAAGAGCGTACAAATCAAAAGGAGAAATTAACAAAGGATCTCCAACTTCTGCAAAAGGATGTTTATAATTTCTATCACCATATAAACCAATTGTTGAAATGTGAATTAATTTAGGTTGATCTTTTTTTATCTCAGATATTGCATGAACTATAACTTTAGGTCCGATTTCGTTAGCCTCTATAGCAGCTTCGGGTTTTTTATCACTTAATGGAGGAATGACTGCCGCCATATTGATGACATAATTAACATCCTTAACGGCAATTCTAACGTCATCTAAATTAGCGACACTACCATAAATGACTTTATATTCCTTTTTATTCTTTTTTATACATTTTAGGAGACTTCTGAGCCCTTTTTTGTCATGAACAAGAAGATTGAATCCAGTAATATAGTCCTCTTTTGCAAGTGTTTTTAATACTTCTGACCCCATATTCCCAGGGACACCAAATAATGCAATTCTCATATGTATATATCCTTTATATTAATTATCTTCAGGGATCTCTCCAGCCTTTTTAAGAGCGTATTTTGAAATAAGAGGTCCGACAAGCTCATAAATTAATGTTGAAGATAAAATAATAGCGACGATCATAGAAGCAGTCTCAGTAAGACCATCTTCAGTAAATAGTTTGTTTGCACTAGTAGCTAAGCCAATAGCAACACCTGCTTGAGGCACCAAAGTTAAGCCTAAATATTTGCGTACTGTAGGTTCACATTTAGTAATAGTTGCACCAGAATATGCACCCAAGTATTTTCCTATAACTCTAAAGATAATATAGACAAGAGCAATGGCCAAAACAATTAACCCACTCTTATTCATGAAAATACTAATATTTAATGATGCACCACTTATAACAAAAAACATCATGTAAATAGGGGAAGTAAATCGATCAAGTACATCCAAAGTACGATCGCTATCTTTGCATAAGTTGGTGTAAATTGAACCAGCTAACATACAAGTTAATAATGAGCTCAATTCAAATCCACCCATCCATTGCTCTTTAAAGAGCAGATATATACCCAACGACGCAAACACCGTAAAAATACATAAAACCAATTTATTGTTTCTAGATTTAAAGAATTTATTAATAAATGAAATTAATAATCCTAAAACAGCACCAACGGCTAGTGAAATACAAATTTCAATTAGAGGTTTAGCAAGCATTTTATAGACAGATAATTCGCCACCACTAGCTAACCCACTTGCAATCTGAAATAATATGGCAAAAAGTATTAAAGCAGCTGCGTCATCTAAAGCAACAACTGGCAATAAAGTATCAACTAATTTTCCTCTAGCGCGATATTGTTTAATAACCATTAATGTCGCTGCTGGAGCAGTAGCGCTAGCAATTGCGCTTAATGTCAAAACAAGTTCCCAATTCATGTGATCAGGAATAACGTAATGTGTGACTAATAAAGAAAGAAAAACAAATATAGATGCACCTGCAGCTTCAAGAATGGTAATTACCAAAACTCGTTTACCAACAGCCTTTAATACACTCCTTTTAAAAGAAGTACCAATTGAAAATGCAATAAATCCTAATGCTACTTCAGAAACCCATTTAATATCATTCACATAACCGGCAACTAGGCCAGTGGACATATCTTTATAATCTAATTCTAGATTAAACAAAGTACCAAAAACAAATGGTCCCATTATAATACCGGTTATAATATAACCGGTGACATTAGGTAATTTCAAAAGCTTCATTATCCTAGTAGATAAAAGAGCCACAATCAAAAGAATAGTGATGTATATAAAAAGATTCATATATTAAATAGATCCTTCGTAATCCTCAATAACAGTAGAAAACATAAAACCATTAATTTTATGGAAATGGTCTGTATATCTTCTAACGACATCTTTAAGATGTTCTAACTTGTCATCGTCAACAACAAATAAGCAAAAGATACTTTCGTTGTCTTTAATAGCGTCAACATGACGGAGATTAAAGAAATGACGTTCTTCAGGTAAATCTTCTAAAGCATGTCTAAGAGATTCGGTTGAAATAAGAGTCGCATTATAGCCGTCTCTTCTAATTTCTTCTAAAGCTCTAACAGATTCAGTAGAACTTTTTAACACCAAATACACAATTCTTTTCATTTTTATGTACCTCTTTTATTTTATTATTTTTGTCAATTTATAAATGGTAGGCATATGAATATATTGATTTACATCTTCGCGTTCATATAGGGTAAAACCACCATCGCGATTATTTAAATCATGGTTATACATGAGCCAGCCTCTCACATCATTATATGTTTCGATATAAAGTTGGTTTTCATACATCGTGAAAACCCAGTGAATGTTGCCTTTATTATTGACAAAACCCACTCGTTTTTCGTTAAAACCTGCCAAATATTTGCCGTCTCTTGCTTGCAAAGTAAATCCTTTTTCTTCCTCACCTAAATAGAAAGTTTCAGTTAAATCTTCATCGAAATCAGTAATTTTATTGTGATTATTGTCAAATGTTGCTGCGACACAATGTAGGTTACTTCCTTGGCAATTACTTGTAGCGACAACTCCATCTTCTGGAGAAGCTATTATAATTGTATCTTTATCATGTAAAGATGAAAAATCCGTTACTTTAACATATTCATATGAATACAAATCATCTAATGAATTGACAATATTGATAAGACAACGTGCTTGTATGCCAAAAGGAACAGATTCACAAACAATATAAGCGCTTCCAATTTTTTTAGGAGTAATTTTTCCTGTCTCTTCTCTCACTTCAAAAATAGAGGAATCAGTAGAAAACCACTTCACTTCTTTTTCTTCATCAGTTAATTCTCTACTCGAAACGAATTGTTTGACATACATTTCATTAACAAATTGTTTACTAACCAAAACATCAAAAACCGTGTGATTTAAGACTATTTTTGTTATAGGCGATTCTATTTCTTCTTCAAGATCTTCGTTTTGTTGATTGCCTTCTGACTCGCTATTGTTGCCCTCATTATTATTAGTATCAGTATTTGTGGAATTAGTTGGCTCAATGTTGTTTATAGAGTTGCTATTAGAGGTTTTATCTCCACATGAAGGAATTAATAACGCGAATAAGGCAAATAAAAATATAGTATTCTTTTTCATAGATTTTTATTTTATAACTTATTGAATTATAATTCAATATTGATAGGTTATAAGTTCTTGCTAATAAATTGATCTATCGCATCATTTACTTTAATTGATTCTTCTAAATTAGGATGTGTAACATTATGTACATGTCTAACTTTCTTGCTATCGGAATCAATATCAACAAAAACAAAGTTATTTCTATCTTTTAAATCACTATAAGCATGTAACGATTCTTCTCTAATGAAGTCATGCTTACAAGTTGAGACAAAAATTGGAAGATTAAATGATTCTATATAGGTATTAGGTGACAATTTCTTTCTCATTTCAGCGTCATGATATGATGGACCAAGCATACGTTTAAGTCCGCTATTGGTCATATTCCATTTGCCGAGATTTTCATAATCATAAACTGGGCAAATTAAAATAACAGACGATATATCAATATATGGTAATTCTAAGCCCAATCCTTTAGCGGCTTTCTTGTTCTTAAATAGTTCAGCAATTAATAAGGCAAAATGTGCTCCAGCAGAATCTCCAACAATGACAAATCTATCTTTCGCTAAATCAAATTTATCCTTGTTCTTCATTAAATGAAAAATATTATCAATAACGTCCTTAACCAAATCAAAAGTCCCACGTTTACCATCATTAGGGACGTAATCTGTTAAACAAACATCATATCCTCTTTTTAAAAACTCATACGCAAAAGGATAATTGTCTTGATGGTCTCCAATAATATAAGAGCCACCATGAATGTCAATCAAACAAACATGTTTACGATTTTCTTCATTTGCTAAATAAAAATCATAAGCATGATGCATATCACCATCATCAACATAAGGAACATTAATCCATTCTCTAAATGTGTGTGGTGGATAATATGGTCTTCTTTTTTTAATATCTATTTTAATAAAACATTTTAAGGCGTTAACAACAAATTTTCCGGATTTCATAAACTTATATTAATATAAAAAAGGAGATTAGTGGTAACATTAATCTCCGTTTTTTTCTACTGGTGATCCCTAAGGGATTCGAACCTTTGACCCACTGATTAAGAGTCAGTTGCTCTACCAGCTGAGCTAAGGGACCAACTAGCG
>CADBUF010000075.1 GCA_902797795.1 uncultured Erysipelotrichaceae bacterium | reverse complement strand
TATCCTTCTGCGCCAAACATTTGTCTAAAGGCTAAACGGCCAATACGACCAAATCCGTTAATTGCAACTTTTACTGACATATTATATATGCCTCCTTTTTCACTGCGTTATATAGTTTATACTATATTGTTTTTCTCTTTCAACAAAAAATAATAAAAAGAGTCAGATTTTTTTCTGACCCTATAAGTTTTACTCAATAACCGTTATGTTCATTTAAATCAACAATCATGTTGTGGTAAAGAGGATTTAGCATCTCTAGTAGTGATCCACTTGCCTCTTCAAATACGCTTTCATCATTCTCCATAGCAAAGCGAATTTGATAACTTTTAAATCGGTCAAGTAAGCGTTCTGCGAGTCGAGAGTCAAACCCACGTAACTGGTCATAAATGTTATGAAGAATGAATTCAAAACCATCATTACTATGCTTTTTTAGCATACTAAGAGCGGTTTTCTCATTATTTTGAAGTTCTTGATAGTCTTTTAATTCGTAATGACAATTCTTCATGATTAACAAAACAAAAAGCCCTTAAGGGCTAATTGATTAATATAAACCTTTTTTATAAACACCTTTTTCAACAAGGTCATTAAGTGCTTTAACAACGCCTGGTTTGTCTTCTTTATAAGTAACACCAAACCACACACTGCTGGTCTTTAATAATTTAAGAGTAGCCTTGCCTTCATGAACAAGTTCATCAACCACAGTAGGAATTAAAAATTCACTCTTAGGTACATTAATATTTTCTTTTAACCAAAGTGGGAATTTTTCTTCTAAACGTTTGATTAAATCTTTGTTAAAGGCAAATAAGTTCATACTCACTAAATCGTCTGGATTAACTTCAAAAGGAGCACTGCCATCTAAAGGAGAAGCAATGATTTTATCTCCTTGTTTCTCAATTGAAGATTCAACGAGTTTAGTTAAATATCCATCTTTTTGGAAAGCAACACCACGTTTAACTGCTCCGTTTTCTGTCATTGTGTTAGCAACTTTAAAGGCAACGTTAGCGTATTTTCCTTCACTACCTTTAGGTAAAGAGGCTAAATAATTATAAGCTACTTCATAAGTTTCTTTGCCGTAGAAGTCATCACCATTGATGATAATAAAATCATCAACAATTAAATCTCTAGCAGCGTAAATCGCGTGGGCTGTACCCCATGGTTTTTCTCTACCTTCAGGAACTTTGAAACCATCAGGAAGATCATCTAATTGTTGGAATGCATATTGGACTTTGATGAATTTTTCCACTCTTCTTCCAATCGATTCTTTAAAAGCGTCATAAAATTCTTTTTTGATAATGAAGATGACACTATCGAAGCCTGCTCTTTTAGCATCATAGACTGAGTAATCGAGTAAAAAATTACCAGCTTCGTCCATCTTCTCCATTTGCTTGAGTCCGCCAAAACGGCTTCCCATACCAGCGGCTAAAATTACTAATTGCATATATTTTCTCCTATCTATTAGTATATCTTATTCTTCAAAAGATTGTATTCCTTTAAATAATTCCTCAAGAGTGACATCTAAACTATAAGCGATTCTTTCTAAAACAATTAATGTTGGATTACGATCTCCTCTTTCTAAATCGGAGATATAGTTTTTATTAACTCCACTATCTAAAGAGAGTTCTAATTGACTCATTCCTTTTTGTTTTCTTAAATAACGAACTCTCATTCCTAATTGCTTAGTGACGTTCATAAGTGTTTTCCTTTTAATTTAACATATAAAGCGTGTATATCTCTAAAGAGATGATTAACGTTACTCTTTGTAACTTTTTGTCCTAATTCTTCACTTAATTTATCCGCTAGTTCGCTCATCGATAAAGAATCATTATCAAGTCTAAAATAACAAAGAAGTTCTTTTTTGGGATTATGGAAGTTATGAATTCCAAGGACATCATCGATGTATTTGATTTCTTTAATTTGCCTTTGGGCAATAATCGTGGTTTTGCTCATATTAGCGACATCAAGGTTCATCAAGCGATTCGCATTATTTGAATAATCTCGATACGCTCTAGCGTCTTCAAATTCCATACAAGAACTAGTTGCACCAATAATAATTAAGAAATTAGATATTTGATCGCTTTTCTTAAAGTAAATGATATATTTATCTCTACGCTTAGAGATCTTTGGAGACATCTCAATCTTATGGTATTTAGAAAAAAGTTTAGATAACCATTTCGCATAATTCTCACTGACAGTGGATATCTCTAAATGATAATTACTGGTTTCTGGGGAATTAATTGAGCCACTTGCTAAAAAAGCACCCGCTAAATAACCACTTATCGTTTCATAGTTATACACTATTTCTTTAGAAATCTTTCCTTCAAAATACGAAACCGACAATTCTTCTAATAGGTTATCCGCATCCTTAATATATAGGCGATATGTCATGTTCTTCGACCTATTAGACTTCTTATAGTAGTCTAAAGTGATCTCATAATCTTTAAAATTATCCTTTAAACTACTATAGATAAATTTGATGATTTTGGCGTTATCACTTTTAAGTTGAATTTGTGTTTTTTTGTTAAAAAAAGAAATCACTCCGTTAATACGAATATAAGCGCTAAGTAACGCAATTAGTCGCTCCTTAGAGTAAAAAACACTACTAACTAATTCTTCTTTAACTTGCCTAGCAAAAGTGATTTCTTGTTTCATTATTCTTTGTTAAGAGAAGGGGTATCGCGGTGAATTGCTTGGGTGCGATATTCTTTAGAGAAATGTTCGGCCAAATAATTAGCGACATATGTAGAACGATGTTGTCCACCACTACAAGCAATACCAATCGTATAGCTACCTCTACCACCTTTTTGTAATTCTTTAAGATAGCTAGTTAAATATTTAACTAAATCATCAATTAATTCTTGAGTAATTGGAAAAGATCTCATGTAATCGATAACCTTTTGATCTTCACCAGTTAATTCTTTTAAATCTTCAACCCAATATGGATTAGGAATTAATCTCACATCAAAGAAGCAATCAATTCCTTGTGGGATACCGTTTTTAATGCCAAAAGAAATAAAAGTAACAGAAGTAATCTTATTTTCTTCGACGTTTTCTACATACTTGTAAAGTTTTGCTCTTAATTGTTTAACAGTCAAAGATGTAGTATCAATATAAAAATCGGCCTGATTAACGATGCTTAAAATATCTTGAATATCTTGATTAACCGCATCAGTAGGTGAGATTTTTTGAGTGACACTGCGAGGGTGAACTCTTCGAGTTAAGGCATATCGTTTCGTTAATTCGTTAATATCACAGTTTAAGACAATACGACGGTAATTTGCGTCTTTTCTATCTTTTAAAACATCAAATGTTTCTTTAGCCATAACTGCATGGACGGAAAAACAAATGTTTTGAATTTTTTTAGCTAAAAGAACACTATCAAGGACGCTATTAATTGATCCAGGTGGAACATTTTTAATAACAAAATATCCTAGTTCTTCAAAGACATATTCAGCGCTTGATAGTCCGCTACCAGCAGGACCGGTAATAACGATTACATTTTTCATTTTCCTAAGAACTCCTCAATCGATTTAGCAGCAACCATTCCATCATGCTCAGCCAGATATATTTGACGGATATCTCTTGGAAGAATATCTCCTCCTGAGAAGGCTCCTTTTACTCTTGTTTCCATATTTTTTTCAACTGGAATGTTCCCATGTTCATTAAGAATATCAAGCTTTATAAACTTGCTATTAGGGTTTTGTCCAACGAGAGGGAAAACACCAGTGACATTAAGCACCTTTTCTATATTATTTTCCCTATTTTGAATTTTAACTCCCACTAAATGAGCGTCTTTAGCAATAAATTCCAAAGGAATATATGGGGTAAGGACTGTAACATTTTTATGACTCTTTAATTCTTCAACAAGTTTTAAAGAACCACGGAAATCGTTACGACGATGGATAACATATAAATGATTAACAATTCCTGCGAGATGAATCGCTTCTTTTAAAGCGGTGTTACCACCACCAATAACTAAAACATCTTGTCCTTTAAAGAAGTGCCCATCACATAAAGCACAATAGCTTAGGCCGTGACCGAATAATTCGTCTTCTAATGGTAATCCAATTTTTCTTTCTACTGTTCCAGTAGCGATATATACACTTTGGGAGTAATACGTATTATTTTTACCAACGAGTTCGAATAAATCACCCTTTTTATCTAAAGAAACGATTTCATCGCCAATAAATTCCACTCCCGCTTTCATTAATCTTTCAAAGAAGATAACTGCTAAATCAGGTCCAGGAATTTCTTTTTGACCAGGATAATTATCCACTCGAGGAGCAATGTTAATCTTTCCTCCAGGTGTCGACATTTCAATAATTGCAACTTTGACTCCATCATTATGAAGTTTAATCGCACAGCCAATCCCACTTGGTCCTGCTCCAATAACTAGAGTTTCATAGACATTATTCATATAAAATGTCCTCCAATTCTAAATAGGAATTAAATCGAAATTTTGGCGTTAAATCTTTTGGGAGTACTCGAGGTCCCCAATTAACAAGAGCACAGTCGATATGCGCGTTAGATGCGCTATCAAAGTCACTTTTGTTATCTCCAATATAAATCGTATCTTCTCTTTTTCCGTTAAAATAATTAATCGCTTTAAGCATTCCTTCAGGATCAGGTTTGCCATGCCTTACATCATCAAAACCAACGATATATTCAAATATCCCTTCTAGTCCAATGCATTTTAAAGCGTATTCAGTAAGGTGATGAAGTTTATTTGTTACTACCCCTAATCTAAAGCCATCTCTTTTTAATCGAAGAAGTACTTCCTTAGAATAAGGATAAGGGAATGTATGAGTCTTATATAATGACTCAGAAACCTTATGGAATTCATCAAACATGAAATCATTGTCTAAATCTGGGAATTCTTTTTTTAAAGTTTCTCTAATAGGCGGTCCAGAAAAATAAACAACTTCTTCTTTTGGAGTTCTCACTCCATTTCGATATTTATCATATAAAGTATTCATCGCTTCTAAAATCATGGGATCACTATTTAAAACTGTCCCATCCATATCAAATAGAAGTATCGAATATCTTTTTTTACGCATTTTCTTTTTTCTTTCCACTGAATAAATAAGTGAATGAAGCGACTAAAATCATCATGAATAGTAAACCAATAGAGAGAAGAATAAATCCATTATTGAATTTATTAAATCCAAGGAACACTGATTGAGGATTGTTCGCCATTAAAACACTACCGACGATTGTTAAAGATAAACCAATCGCACAAATTATAGAAGTCATAGAAATAGTTAAAGGCTTATTAATATTTGTAAATCCTTCGTTATGTTTCTTTCGTAAGATAAATCTAACTAGATGGTTAATAGCAATTAAAGCACCACCAACAATTACAAAGATGATTGCCCATAACCAACTCCAATATCCATCCGCACCCATATTAAAGGCTCTGTCTCTTAAAGGCTCCATGATGACACGAGTTAAGCCATACCAAATGATATACGAAAAAGCTAAATCACCAAGTTCGCGATATTTTCTTAAACCAACGCCTAAACCGAATCTAATAAAAGCGTAGCCAATTAAATTTGTTAAAGATTCAATATAGAAAAGTGGTAAATATACTTGTCCATTAGTTAAAGGGATCAAGTAGTTTTGACCTTCCGTTATCAAATTATTACTTATGTGATAAGCATCTGAATACACTGCATTATTAAGCACCATCTTTGGTACAAACCAAAGTTTAGAAGCTTCAATAGGTAAACCATGTACTTCACAGTTAAAGAAGTTGCCCCATCTACCAACAGCTTGAGCAATTAAAATAGTAGGAACAATGATATCAATAGCGAGCCAAATCGAATATTGCTTGTTTCTCCATATGAACCAAAGAACACCAACAACAATTCCAACTAACGCTCCACTGATAATGGTTAATCCACCTTCCCAAACAGCAATGATTGACCACCACTGACCGTTAGCGACTCTTTCAGCGAAACCTTTTGTATTCCATTCGCCAATAACAAAGCCAAGTCTAGCGCCAATAATTCCAGCAGGGAAAGCTATGAAGAATGTTGATTCTAAGATTCCATGTTTCCCATATTCGACATAATAACGATGGTCACAAATGAAATAAACTAACACTGCACCAGTAAGAATACAAATCGCATACCAAGCAATACTTGGCTTAACGTGTTGCATAACTCCATTAACATTAGCAACAGAATCTGGAGTAACAAAGCCATATTTAAAGCTCAGTCCACTACATAAAGGATAAGTGACATGATCCGCTAACCCATTAGTGAGTAAAATTAATCCAACAAAGAAAATAAAACCACTACAAATTAAACTGATATAAAGAATCTTGTCGCTCTTTTTATCAATCTCTTTGCCATAATAATGAAGGATGAAAGATAAGACAAAGATCGATAAAGCTAAACCAAAGATTAATGAGCCAAATATTAATTGAGCCCAATCTCCAGCAGGTAATTTATATCCATGGAAAGAGACAAGGAAAATGAATATTAAAAGAGTAGAAATAGCAATTCCACCAACTAAATACATCATTCTTTTGATGATTGAAGGATAATTTAGTGTTTTTGGCATTGGGAATTTAACAGTCTTAACTGCTTTATAAATTGCAAAGGCAAATATTCCTAAAGCTAAAGCAATAAAAAGAATCATAAAAACTAAAGAAACCATATCAATCACCTAAAACTTTCTTCAAATATTGGCCGGTATAACTATTAGTATTTTTTGCTACTTGTTCAGGAGTTCCAGTAGCGATAACTTTGCCACCTCTATCTCCTCCATCAGGCCCAATATCGATTATATAATCACTAACCTTGATTACATCAAGATTGTGTTCAATAACTAAAACTGTGTCACCATGATCAACAATACGTTGCAAGACCGCGATTAATTGTTTGACATCATGAGTATGTAACCCAGTTGTTGGTTCATCCAAAATATATAATGTTTTACCAGTTGGTTTTCTTTGAAGTTCATAAGCAAGTTTCACTCTTTGAGCTTCTCCTCCGCTTAGAGTAGTTGCAGGTTGACCAAGCTTAATATAGCCTAGTCCCACATCGTATAATGTTTGGATTTTATGTTTAATCTTTGGATGATTACTAAAGAAACTCAAAGCGTCTTCAACAGTCATTTCTAAAACTTCAAATATATTTTTACCTTTGTAGGTAACTTGTAAAGTTTCTTCGTTATATCTTTTTCCGTTACATGCATCACAACGCACATAAACATCAGGAAGGAAATTCATCGGCACTCTAGTAACTCCAGCGCCTTCACATTTTTCACATCTCCCACCAGTAACATTAAAAGAGAATCTTCCTTTATCAAAGCCACGCGCTTTTGCTTCTACTGTATTAGCGAATAAATCACGTATATCATCAAATAATTTAATATATGTGGCGGGGTTACTTCTAGGGGTTCTACCAATCGGTTCTTGGGAGACGTTCACCACTTTATCAATATTTTCAAAACCAGTAATCGATTTTACTTCACCAGGAAATACTTCTTTGCCAGTAAAATGTTTAACTAATTGTAAATAAAGGGTTTGATTAACCAAAGATGATTTTCCAGAACCACTGACACCGGTCACAGAAATAAAGGTTCCTAAAGGAAATTTGGCGTTTAAGTTCTTGAGATTATTAATTTTTGCCCCTTTAATTTCAATAAATTTGCCATTTCCTTTTCTTCTAGAAGACGGAACTTCAATCTTTTTACGACCAGTTAAATAATCACCGGTTAAAGACTCTTTACATTCCATTAAGCCTTTTACATCACCTTGATAAACGATTTCCCCTCCATGTATTCCTGCACGAGGTCCAATATCAACGACATAATCAGCCTGACGGATGGTTTCTTCATCATGTTCCACAACCACTAAGGTGTTACCGATATCTCTCATTTTTTTAAGCGATTCGATTAATCTTTCATCATCTTTTTGATGTAGGCCGATGCTTGGCTCGTCTAAAACATACATGATCCCTGTTAATTTCGAACCGATTTGAGTAGCGAGTCTAATTCTTTGACTTTCTCCACCAGAAAGAGTCATCGCCATACGGGAAAGAGTGAGGTAATCAAGTCCGACATCGCATAAGAAAGAAACGCGAGATTCGATTTCTCTAATCACCATATTCGCAATTGTTAAGTCGTTATCTTTAAGTTTGCTACTTAAAGAAGTGATCCATTCTTTGAGTTCGCCGAGTTGTAGACACGTTACATCATAGATGTTTTTATTATCAATTAACACTGAAAGAGCTTCTTTATTTAAGCGCATTCCTTTACAAGAAGTACACACTGTATCACGCATGAATTTTTCATAATAGTCACGCATCCACTCACTACTAGTTTCTTGATATAGTCTTTCAATTTTAGTTTTAACACCTTCAATATAGCCAAGTCGATTCATCGTGTTACCACTGCTACTTTTAAGGGTGTATTTATGAATTTCAGGAGAACCATAAAGAATAATATTCTTTTGTTTTTCAGTTAAATTCTCATATGGTTCATCAATAGAAATCTTATATAAGTCGCATAATAATTTAAATTCTTGCCACTCTAAATTTTGAGAATTAACGGTGTTTTTATAATAATCAATCGCCCCTTTAGCGATACTTAAAGAAGGATTAGGAATAAGCAAATTAGGAGAAGCTTCTCTTTTAATACCTAAACCCTTACATTCTGGGCAGAAACCCATTGGAGCGTTAAAAGAAAATAATCTGGGCTCTAATTTTGGGATAGAAAAACCACAAATAGGGCAAGTATGACGGTCAGAAAGAACTTTCTCTTCGATGTCAGAATAGATAATTAATAAACCTTTTGACCAATCAAGCGCCGTTTCAATCGATTCATAGATTCTCGCTCTATTCTCTTTTTTACAAACAATACGATCAACAACAATATCAATAGAGTGTTTGTTATTCTTTTCAAGAGGTTTTAATTCATCAATGGTAATAAAATTACCATCCACTCTTAATCGAGCAAAGCCATTCGCTCTGATTTTATCTAATAATTCTTTATGGGTTCCTTTTTCATTATGAACGATTGGAGATAATAATTGAATTTTAGTTCCTTCCGGATAAGAAAGAACAATATCAGTCATATTAGTTGGGCTAAAAGAGATGATTGGAGTGTGATGAGTTGGACAATAAGGAACACCAACTCGACCAAACAAAAGTCTTAAATAGTCATATATTTCAGTAACTGTTCCCACTGTACTACGTGGATTATGAGAGACCGATTTTTGATCAATTGCAATACTAGGAGAGAGGCCCTCAATTAAATCAACATCAGGTTTTTCATAGTTCCCTAAAAACTGTCTAGCATAGCTAGAAAGTGATTCCATGTATCGTCTTTGACCTTCAGCAAAAAGAGTGTCAAACGCTAAAGTGGATTTACCACTACCGCTGAGTCCCGTAAAAACAACAAGAGATTCTTTAGGAATGGTAACGTTAACATTCTTTAAATTATTTTCTCTAGCCCCTTTGATAACAATGTTCTTTTCCATAACTTTTTTATTTTATACTAACAAAATAAAAGTTTCTACACATATGAGTGTAATTTTTGTTATAGTTATTGATATCGGGACGTAGCGCAGCTTGGTAGCGCACTTCCTTGGGGTGGAAGGGGTCGTCAGTTCAAATCTGATCGTTCCGACCAAATCGATTAAAAAACACTACTTTGTAGTGTTTTATTTTTATTCTGGTAACCCTTCACTAACTTGTAAGTTGAGTTCGCTAATGACTGAGGCAATATCACTAGAAGTGACCATTAAGATCTTATCGAAGAAATCTTTATCTTTTTGAGTTGGTGGTTCAAATATTTCATAGAATTTATCCAAAATATCTGGAGGAATCGGGAAGTCTCTTTGCAGATTTTGATTGCTGACCACTTGACGATCAATATTCCACATCACAAGATATATTTCATCAAAGAGTTTCTTCATGTTTCTAATCTTATCCACTCTTAAGTGACTATTTACATGAGTTGCGTCTAATATCACAACCCCTTCTTTATCTAAAGAATATGTTTTAGCCAAAGAATAGAAAATCTTCCACATTAATGCATCTTCAGAAAGGTTAGATTGTATACCAGTTATTTCTCTTCTGAGTTCATCACTACTAATGACGTAAACGTGACTATTTTTAACGTTTTTAACAGTTTTAGAGAAGTAACTTTTTCCACTTCCAGGAACCCCGGAAAGAACGATTAATTTATTCATGCAATAATGATAATAAAAATGAAGATAAAATAAAAGAGGTTTTTAATAACCTCTTATATTTTTGATATTAATTAAGCAAGTAATTCTTCTTTTAAAGATTTAACAACTTCACGACGATTGAGAAGCTCTTCTTCACTTAAACTAGAAACCTTAGCTTTAGCGGAGGCAATCTTTTCTAAACTGACTTCGCCAACTTTAAGAACAGCGCGTTCCGCTTTACGATAATCTTTTTTAAGAATTTTTAATAATTGTTCGTTTTGCTTACGAATCTCAATTTTTTGTTTTACGACGTTCAAATAGCTTTCTGGAACGTAAGTTGAAATGATCTTACTTCCTTCTCTCCATTGACGGTAAAAATATTGGTGACCAGAAATAGTCTTCACAGAAATATATCCACGAGGAAGTGATTCAATCACTTTTTCGATTTGTGATACTTCGATAAGAGATTCAATTAATACTTCAACTTGTCTTTCACTTTTTTTCATATTCTTTAACCTACTGATATTTAAACACAAATGAACGTTATCTTCAACTAGACTTCACGCTTTTTTTAACATGAAGTCTAGTTTTTTTAAAAATTAGAGTCCAAATTTCTTAATTCTGTTCCAACGATCTTGAGCGTATTTTTCTGCTTTAGTCAATAATTCTTCAGCGTGCTCTGGATTAACTTTTGGAAGTTGAGAGAATCTGGTTTCGGTCATGATAAATTCTCTGAATTTGGAATAATCTGGTTCAGGCATATCAATAGATAAGCCTGGTTTTCCTTCTGCCACTAAACGTGGATCATATCTAAAGAGTTGGAAATAACCACATTCAACAGCTTTCTTCTCTTGCTTCATGGAGTTACTAAGTCCACCTTTGATACCGTGGTTAGCACATGGAGCGTAGCAGATAATTAAGGATGGTCCATCATAGCTTTCAGCTTCTTTAAGAGCTTTAATGGCTTTGACTGGATTACTACCTAAAGCGATTTGGGCAACATAGACAGTTCCATAACTCATTGCGATAAGAGCAAGGTTCTTTTTAGGAGTAAGTTTACCGCTTGCGGTAAATTTAGCAATACTACCTGTTTGAGAAGATTTGGATGATTGACCACCGGTGTTACTATAAACTTCGGTGTCTAAGACTAAGATGTTGACATCTTCTTCGTTAGCGATAACGTGATCAAGTCCACCGTAACCGATATCATATGACCATCCATCACCACCGATAATCCAAACGGATTTGTCTTGTAAATCTCTTTCGTAAGCAAGAACAGATTTAACTTCTTCGTCTTTACTAGTTTTCACTAATTTAACGAGTTCAGGAACGATACGACGGGATTCTTTTCTATTTTTAATATTTAAGAAGTATTCGTCGATCTTATCTTTAAGTTCTTGTTCAACTGATTCTCTACCTTTAGCGGCTTCTAAAATAGAAATAGCGGCTTTAAGTTTGGCATCAGTTGCCACTCTCATACCATAACCGAATTCGGCGTTATCTTCGAACAAAGAGTTAGCCCAAGCAATACCTTGGCCTTCTTTATCGGTGCAGAATGGGGTAAGAGGAGTAGAACCACTATAGATGGAGCTACATCCAGTTGCATTGGCAACTAACATGTCTTTGCCAAATAATTGTGAAACTAAACGATAATATGGGGTTTCACCACATCCGGCGCAAGCGCCAGAGATTTCCATGTATGGCATTAAGAAGCCAACACCTTTAGGTGTTTCTTGTAATGCGGCTGGAAGTTTGTCAGCTTTATAAGAGACGTGTTTGAATAAGTATTCAGCGCCTTCTTCTTGACCGAATTGAGATTTTGCTTCCACCATTTCAAGAGCGACTTTGCCAACTTTGTTTGCATTACATTCCGCGACACAAAGTCCACAACCAACACAGTTACGTGGTGAGACTTGAATGCGGTATTGATGTCCAGGAACTCCCATTGCTGGTTTGACATCGTTCTTAACGATTTCTGGAGCATTTGCTAGTTCCTCATCATTTAATAAGAATGGTCTAATTGTGGCGTGAGGACAGACAAATGCACATTGGTTACATTGGATACAGTTTTCTTTATGCCAT
>CADBUF010000074.1 GCA_902797795.1 uncultured Erysipelotrichaceae bacterium | reverse complement strand
CTTATTCATTAACTTCTTATATAAAAGCGGACATCTATATAAGAACAATAAACAAATCATCTCAAATGAAGCTTTAGTGGCCATAACTATATTGACCGCTGAGAGCAATCCAGATGAAATGGAAATCATTGTCAAACTAATTACAAACTTGCTACAGTAAAAAAAGAAACAGACCAAAATGGTCTGTTTTTTAATCATCTGGAGCAGGTGACGGGAATCGAACCCGCATAACCTAATGGTGGAACGCTATTAACTCAAAGTAAATTAAAAATTATATTTAAACCCTATAACTACGAACAACTGTACGCATGTCTCATAGTTGTTTTTTTCGTGTGCATATAAATATATTACGCACATACACTATCATTATTCTTAATCATTAGAATCGATTCTGAGTACTTAAGTACTTGAACCACACTTTACTTCTTTTTATAATATTTCCAACAATGAACAAAAAAATATTACTCATCTCTTCAATTGAAATTGTAAGTATTATATGTTCCGTTTTTTTTGCCTCCTCTTTTGGTTTTAATTCTGGAACGCTTGCTGCTTTTGGAGAACAAAATGTAGTTTGGAAACACTATTCTGCTATTGAGCCAACCACAACGACGCATGGTTCTAAAGAATTTTGGGCAAACTGCTCTATTCTTGGTTTTTCTCTAACTCAACCAACAAACGGAACAATTGAGGAAGGTGTAGCTTTTGATTCGACATCTTATTTTGATAATCTAGAGCGAACAGATGATAGGTATGTTCCACCACTAAATGAGCAATGGGGAATAACGCCAGTTCGTAACGGAAATAAAGTTACATATGGTTTATATCCTCAGACGCACGTTAATGATGCTGAACTGATTAGCGAATTGAATAAGCTAACAGTTAAATACTCAAATGGCTGGTATTTCTATAACAATTCTTATTACGCAAAAGCAACAGCTAATACCTTTGAAGATTGGTATTATTTTGAAGATGGAACAACCATAACTAACGGCACTACCTATTGGTTTAAATGCGAACCTATTTCTTGGGATATCGTAAGAGATCATGGCAATTCATATAATTACAATCTTTTAACAACTAAGAAAATTGATGCGCATAGATATAACGAATATTGGTATGACAAAAAAAACTCACGCTATGCAAATAATTATTGTTATAGCGAAATAAGGTCTTGGCTTAATGATGATTTTTATAATTCAGCTTTTGCTTTGCATAGAACTTATGTCGCTCAACAATCAATCGACAATAGTAGTAGTACATTGGGATATCCGTACCATGAATCCATTTATGCTTGTGGAACAACGAATGATTATGTATGTCTCTTAAGTTATGTATATTATTTAGAGCCAAGCTATGGTTTTACAAACACTACAGGTGCAAGCGATTTAAGAAAATGTTCACCTACTGACTATGCAGTTTGCAAGGGAGCAATTATCGGAAAAAACAAAGGCTATTATTGGACTCGTTCACCGGATATGGACAATTCTGGTAAAGCATCGTATGTAAATTCTGATGGGTCTTTATCATCAGACCGAGTTGATAGACGATATCTTGCAGTAAGACCTTCAATACTTGCACAGGGTATTTTAAATAATTAGGCATCTCATAATGAGGTGCCTTTTACAAACTAAGTTCATCTCTTGAACGATTGTCTTCAGACTGTTCTTGAGATGTTCTTGATCGAGCATAAACGTATGTGCGTAAATACGCACGTTAAGTTATTTGTAGAATTATTTTGTAATATTTGTTTAATTGTTTTTAAATCATTAGGATTAAACAAAAATATTTAAAACGTTATTATATTTGTTTTTATTGTTTCTCTAATTATCTTATGTAACATGTAATTTATCTACAAATATCATATTAGGATGAAGACAAAAAGAGAAAGAGATGGAAAAGAAAGAAGCGGACAAGAAAGATAAGGAGATGCTTTGTCCGATTCCTTCTTTTGGAATCTCAAGGAAGAAAAGTTAAAGACATAGGATGTCAGATTCATCGTCTATAATTTAGTGTTGTATTTTTCAAACCGAGACAAATGGCGGTTTTCAAATAAGTATAAAAAAGTATCGACTACCCTTTATCCCATTCGTTTTTTCTTATAGAATTTATATCGGATTGTTAATTCCTTGCAACAAAAAACACCCTGATGTATCAGATCAAGGGTGCTATTGAAGCTATAACGTATAGGGTTACAGCATACAAATCATCTGGAGCAGGTGACGGGAATCGAACCCGCGTAATTAGCTTGGAAGGCTAATGCTCTACCATTAAACTACACCTGCATCAAGCGAATGTTATTTTATAACAATCGCCTATTGATATTCAATTATTTCTTACAAAAATTGATAATTTGGTCTTTACGTTGATAGCCCATCGTTCTATTAACTACTTTACCATCACTAAAATATAGAAGTGTTGGAATGGCTTGAACGTTATATTCCATTGCTAGAGCAGAAGCTTCATCAGTGTCGACTTTAACAATTTGCACTGGAAAACCTTCTTTATCAAGTTCTTCTAGGACTGGTGAAAGCATTTTGCATGGTCCACACCAGGTGGCAAAGAAATCAAGAAGGACGTCACCTTGAGATAATAATTCTTCTAATTCTTTTTTTGTTTCAATGTGTTTAATCATACTTATATTCCTCCATTTATGACGATATAGATAACTACTAAGATTACAATGTGGAGTGGATAATATAGATACGCTCCATACTGGAACCATTTTGCATTATATCCTCTCTTGCCATTATATAGCAAAATAAATGCACCAGAAATAAATGCAAGTAGCTGCATTGAAGCTGCCTTATCGTTGATAAAACTTCCTTCTGGCCACATATAATAAGAAAGATAATAGACTAGAGTGCCAATAAATAAAGTAAAAGCAGAAACAATATTAACAAGGGTGCGATATGAACCATTCATCATCCACATTTCCTTATCCATGCTTGTCCTTTCTTGCATGAATTTGATGTATTGATCAGCGAATAAATATGAGAAATAAAATAATAGTCCTAATAGCAATGAATACCAGTCATATCTCATAGTGATAAAGCACGGGAACCAGTGGATAGTTTCAATGGAACTAGAGATCGCCATTTCATTACCTTTAACAAAGAATGACGTGAGAGATAATGCGATTGGAAGTAGGATAAATAGTTTTTTGCGATTATCTTTTTGTTTTATCGCCCAAATAGCAAAGGCAACAACTAATAAATCGAGGAATGTATTACCTGATCTTAATAGTCCAACGACATGACTTCTAAGTGAAGAATACTCTAACACCATATAAGTGATAGAAATGATTGAAGCGATTATTCCAAGTCTTAAAAAATATCGATTTACGTTTTTAGAGTGGATCATGCCTTCAACAACCATAAAGATAAATAAAGGCATTGATAGTCTTCCGATTCCTCTAAATATTTCTGATAATTGGAGGATTTCAAGTTCACCATCAGCAAGTAACTCTAAAAGAAAACCAATATGATCGATGGTCATGGTAATTATTGCTATAAGTTTTAAAAAGAATGAAGAAATGCCGAGTTTTCTAGTCATATTACCTTAAAACAATCATTCCTCCGATGGTTGAACAAACAGCGATTAAGTTGTTCGTTATATGGGCGGTCATTGAACCGACAAAGCCGAATTTATAATAAGTAAGAGCGAACATAAATCCACTAAATAGATACATTGGGAAATTCACTAATTCATCAACAAAATATGAGCCAAATGAAATGTGAGCGCCAGCAAAAACAAATGAACTAATTAAAAAAGCGGCAACGATATTCCATTTTCTTACTAAGCCAAATAAACCAATACGGTACGCCATTTCTTCACATATTGGTCCTATTATTCCTAATATTATTACTGAAGCAGCAGGATATAGATAAATAACACCTCTCACAGCCTCTTCGTTTCCACTGATATGGAAATCATAAAATAGGTTAACAAAGCTAGTGTACGATACATCAAATCCAATGACCGCTAATCCAAACAAAAACCCATAAAGATAACGTTTATAATCTTTGAATTGATATGTAAATTTTGGAATATCAAAAAGGACAACTCCAAACATGGCAACAAATAAGATTGAATAACAGATGATATTAGCTAATGCCGAGACTTGATTTTCTGGCAAATTGTATAACATAAGATACACAAAAACAGCAATGACGTTCAAACCGATTGAGCAGATGCAAAAAAGATAAATGCGTTTCCAAAGTGGTATATCGCCTAAACGTGTGTTATTTAATTGATCATCGCTTTGACTACCATTATTAACTTTATGGCTACTATTTTGAAACATTCTCTTTATTTTCCTTATGAAAAATAATACACTAAAAACTAGATTATTAGTAGTCTTAACTAGTTAAGCATGAACGAATTGACTGTCAAAGAAGAAACATTTGCCTTAACTGAGGTAATGAAATCAAAATTCACTGCCTTTGTAATTCCTTTAAGCTCTCTTGATGATTTTAAAAAGAGGCTTGAGGAAATCAAAAAAGCCAATCCCAAAGCAAGACATGTTGTTTATGCTTATCGATTTGGAATTTCTAGCAAATCTAATGATGATGGTGAACCTCGTGGTACAGCGGGTAGACCAATCCTTGATTTGCTTCACAAGAAGAATCTCAACAATACCGCAATTATCGTTGTTAGATATTATGGAGGAGTTCAACTAGGGGCTGGACGTTTATTAAGAACTTATGTCACTAGTGCAGTTAACGCTATTAATAAAGCTGAAATTATTGAAATGTAAGGAGTCTAGCTATGTCTGAATGTAATCATGATTGTGAATCGTGTTCTCAAAATGGGAATTGTTCATCACAAATTCAAAAAGCAGTAATGAATGATCGTTCTCACGTTAAACGTGTTATAGCGGTTTTATCTGGAAAAGGTGGAGTTGGCAAATCATTTATCACCTCTTATTTGGCCGTTTCTTTACGAAGAAAAGGATTTAAAGTTGGTATTTTAGACGCCGACGTAACTGGTCCAAGTATTCCAAAAGCTTTTGGTGTTAAAGAAAAAGCTTATGGAGAAGATAGCCTAATTTATCCCTTAGAAACTCGAACAGGAATCAAAATTATTTCTGCTAACAATCTTCTTGAAGATGATAGTGAGCCAATTATTTGGAGAGGTGTTCTTTTAGGTAATCTCGTTAAGCAGTTTTATGAAGATGTCCTTTGGGAAGAATTAGATTATTTATTAATTGATATGCCTCCAGGAACTGGAGATATCGCTTTAACGACGTTCCAAATGATACCAATTGATGATTTAATCATCGTTACTTCTCCTCAAGATTTAGTTTCCATGGTGGTCACTAAAGCCATTAAAATGGCCAGAATGATGAACATCAATGTTTTGGGTGTTATTGAAAATATGTCCTATTTATATTGTCCAAGTTGTGGTGATAAGATCCCTCTATTTGGTGAATCTCACCTTGATAGTTTTGCTAAAAAACTTGATTTCAAAGTTTTGGGCAAATTACCACTCGTTAGTGATAATGCGGTAAAAGTCGATAAAGGACAAATTGAGGAGGTCGTTCTTCCTGAATTTGAAGAAGTGACAGATAAGGTGGTGAATAAGTGATGGGAGAATTATCTTTGCGTAGAGACAAACTATTTGATGCTTTACCAAATAATACGGTGGCATTAGTGTTTTCTGGTGTCAGCAAGATATGTAGTGAAGACTCTTTTCATCCATTTTTAGCCAACCGCAATTTCTTCTATTTAACTGGTGTTGAACAAGAAAACTCAATTTTAATGATTGTTAAATGCGCTGGTGAGAAAAAAACATACTTGTTTTTAGATGAATATAATGAACTCAAGGAACGTTGGACTGGTAAAAGGTTAACTTTTAATGAAGCAACTAACATTTCAGAAATTGTTAATGTTTACGCCAATAGCACTTTCGATTCTATGCTTTCTATGGCCTTAGCTAGTAGCAATAATATGTATGGCAAGATTGAGAATTTGTTCATCGACTTATCTGATGAAATTAAAATCAAACTCAATTGTTCCACTCAACTGTTCGCTAAGGAATTAGAAGAAAAATATCCTCATTTAAATATTAAAAATATTTATCCATATATCGTTGAGCTTCGTTTAGTTAAATCTGATTACGAAATAAGACAATTAGAAGAAGCGATTAATATCACAAGTACTGGTATAAATGACTTATTATTAAATCTTAAAGTCGGAATGGCGGAACATGAATTAAGCGACCGATTTGAATATTATGGGAAAACCCATGGTCGAATTGGTCTAGCTTTTGAAACGATTGCTGCCACTGGAAAAGACGCGACAATTATGCATCATCCAATTGCCCAACAAGTAGGTGTTATTAATAGTGGTGACTTAGTGTTATTTGATTTAGGTTACCGTTATAAGGGATATAACGCTGATATATCTCGTACTTATCCAATTGATGGAACATTTAACGACTTTCAAAAAAGAGTGTATGAAGCTGTTTTAAATTGCAACAAACACATTATTGAATTCGCTAAACCAGGATTGCGTTTATGCGATCTTCAAGAAGAAGCACTTAAATTTTTAAAAGCAGAATGTTTACGACTCAAGCTTCTCAAAGAAGAAGATGATATCAAGAAATATTATATTCATAACGTTTCTCATTTCCTCGGACTCGACACTCATGATGTTGGTAATCGTGAAAGAGAACTCGTTCCTGGTAATGTCATCACAGTTGAACCTGGCCTATATTTTGTTGAAGAAGGTGTTGGTGTTCGCATTGAAGATGATGTTCTTATCACTAGTGAAGGAGCTAGATGCTTATCTAAATGTATCAAAAAAGAACTTTCAGATATTGAAAGAATGATGAAAAACCGTATTAGGTAAGACAAATGGAAAAATATATTTTAGCAATTGATCAAGGAACTACATCAACTAGGGCCACTTTGATTAATAAAGACGGGGTCGTTGTTAATATGACTCAAGAAGAAGTTTTATGTTCTTTTCCTCATTCTGGTTGGGTTGAAACTGATGCTTTAAACATTTGGGTTAGTGTTATTAATGTCACCAATGAATTATTAGTTAAGCAAAATATTTCTTGGGATAATATTGATTCCATAGGAATCACCAATCAAAGAGAAACGGTGGTTGTTTGGGATAAAAAAACGGGAATGCCGATTTGTCCTGCAATAGTATGGCAGTCTCGTCAATCCGCGGATATATGTGACCGATATGAAGCACAAAAAGATTTCATCCACAAGAAGACTGGTTTATTAATAAACCCATATTTCTCTGCGAGCAAGATTCGCTTTATTCTTGAAAATGTAAAGGGTGCTCAAGAAAGAGCAGACAAAGGCGAACTTCTTTGTGGAACAATTGATTCATGGATTATTTTCCGTATGACCAAAGGCAAGATTCATGCAACAGATGTGAGTAACGCCAGTAGAACAATGCTATTAAACATCAAAACTTTAGAGTGGGATAAAGAGCTTTGCGACTTATTTAAAGTGCCGGTGAAGATGTTACCTAAAGTACTTCCTTCATCTCATGATTATGGAGCGGCTACTTTCTTTAATAAAGATGTCCATATCCATGGAGTTGCTGGTGATCAACAAAGTGCTTTATTTGGTCAGGCATGTTTTGACGTTGGTGAAAGCAAAAATACATATGGCACCGGATGCTTTATGCTAATGAATATTGGTGATAAAGTTACTTATTCTGATAGTGGTTTATTAACCACTGTTGCTTGGAAAGTTGACAGCAAAGTAACTTATGCCTTAGAAGGATCTGTCTTTATTGGCGGCGCTGTTGTGCAGTGGCTTAGAGATAAGATGAAACTTATCGCTCATAGCGCTGATAGTGAAGAACTTGCTATTAGTTGTCGAGACACACATGGTGTATATATTGTTCCGGCTTTTGTGGGGTTAGGCACTCCATATTGGGATGATGACGCTCGCGGAGCGGTATTTGGTCTTACTCGTAACACTGATAATCGTCATTTTGTGAGAGCGGCTTTAGAATCAATCGCTTATCAATGCAAAGATGTCTTTGAAGTAATGAAGAAAGAAACAGGGTTAAATATCCCAACTTTAAAAGTTGATGGAGGAGCGACTGCAAATAATTTCTTAATGCAATTCCAAAGCGATATCTTAGATACCAAAATTGATTTACCAAGTTGTTTACAAACTACAGCATTAGGAGCAGCGTTCTTAGCTGGGTTATCTAGTGGCTATTTTAAAAATCTCAATCATATCAAGAGCATTCATCGTTGTGAGAAACTCTTTGTTCCTAAGATGGGAAAAACCGAGGCTGACAAGTTATATGATGGCTGGAAAAAGGCTGTCGAAGTAACGCGAATGTTTAAATAAAATACAACTCAATAAAACAAATAGGAGTAGTACTCCTATTTGATTTTTTTATGGCTTGAGAGTTATAATTTTATTGATGAAATATGTCATTGCGCCAAGAAATTATCGCTTATCTCTACTTAATTGTTTAAGGGGAGAAGATCCTTTTCTTGATTTAAAAATATTGAGCAAAGAAGACCTTGCCAGATACTACTATATTTCTTTAAAAGAAGAAGCTGTTCTTTTTTTAATGAACAAACAGCATTTTTCTTATGAAATTGCGAAGATGTATTTAGAAGACATCCGTTATGTTTCTAGTAGTGATAATCCTAAAATTTCATTCTTAAACAAACTTAAGCAAGAACTGATTGATAATGACTTAGTTATAGAACCTTTGGATAGCGATTTTCAAAATGTAGAAATGGATGTCTATGGATATAGCGAACATGATTTTGAATTATCAGCACTTCTTTCTCTTTTTTCTATAAAACCTCACTATAAAAAATATGAAGATAAAAAAGGTGAAAGAACTATTAATTTTTTTGAGAAAGTTGAAGAAGAAACATTTTATGTTTTAAATCAGATTGCGTCTTTAATTGATAACGGAGTCTCTATTAACGACATTTATATTTTTAGAAGAAACTATGAATATGATTATTATCTAATAAAATTTGCTCCTTCTTTTGGATATCAACTCAATATCAAAAGTAACCAAAATTCTCTTTCTAGTGGTGCTGTTAAAGAATTTATCAAATTGTACGATGAGAAAAAGGATATTGAAGAAGCTTTGTCACTTTTAAAAGAAGTGATGAAAGACGATCCTTTATATTTAGAGATTGAAGATTTGGTTAGATCCTACACATATGAAGTTCCTTTTGAAATTCAAAGAGATTATTTAATCAATAAATTTAAAGAAAAAGTCATTGTGGCACCTCGATATGACGCGGCTATTAATGTTACTTCTGAGCCACTATTTTTAAATAACAAGCATGTCTTTGTTATGGGCTTTTCACAAGGATTGTTCCCACTTAGTTATCGTGATGATAAGTTTTTAAATAATGAAGAACTAAAATCAATAAATAGGTTAAACTCAAAAGATAAAACAAAGGTTGATTTTGATGTTCTTTTTTCCTTCTTTAACTCTAATAACAATTTCTATTATTCATATTCAAGTAAGAGTGTATCATCAAAGTTTTATCCTTCTCCATTTATTAAAGCTTTAACTTATAAAGAGGAACATCCTAGATTAAATGATGTTTTTTATTCTATAAGCGTATTAAAACTTATATACACCAACTTAAAAGATCTTGATTATTTATATAAGGAAAAAGGAAAAGATTATTATAAGGTTGATGGAATTATTGATATCGATTTTAATACTTATGATAATAGCTACACAAATAAAGTAAAAACTTATAATGAGGATAGTGAAATCAGATTATCAACTACCTCACTTGATTTATATTCTCAATGTGCATTTCATTATTATCTTGAACACGTATTAAAGGTTGATGAAATTGAAGGGACATTCCCTTCTTATATTGGCAATATCGCTCATCATATTTTTGAACATATGCGTGAAGAAAATTTTGATTTTGATAAAGAATTTGACGCAAAAACCATCGATTTGCCATTAAAAACGAGTGAAAAATATATCCTTTCTCATAACGTTAAAGAGCAGATCAGAACTGCTACTAACGCAATAAAAGAAAGAGAAAAATATTATCGAAATCCATCCATTTATAACGAGAGAAAATTCGTCTATCAAATTGATGAGCATACAACACTTGAAGGCCGAATAGATAATTTAGTAACTTTAGATAATAAATATTACTTAATCATAGACTATAAAACAGGCTCTAAAAAATTTGAAGATAGTAAGATTAAAGATGGTCTATCTACTCAACTTCCTACTTACGCTTTATTAACAAAAGAAGATAACAAATTTAAAGATCTAACACTTATAGGAATTTATATTAATAACGTCTTAACTAACTCTTTATATGTTGAACAAAAAGAAGAAGAATTGATCCCTGGATATTTAAAATTAAACGGTAAAACTCTAGCCAACATTGAAGCGATTAGTTATCTTGATTCCACTATTAGTGGCGGTAAGAGTTCTTTCATCAATCAAGTCGCTATTAAAAAAGATGGTTGTAGTTTAAAAGCAAGTAACGCAATTGTCGGTGAAAATGAGTTTGATAATTATGTAGAAACTGTTACTGAGCTATATAAAAATATGTCAGCTAAACTAAGAGATAACATTTTTGATATTAACCCATATTTTGTTAGTGATAGAGATAACGCTTGCCAATATTGTCCTTATAAAGACATTTGTTATGTGAGAAATAACCAATATCGCTTATTGGAAAAGGAGGAAAGTGAAGATGAGTAGGATTCGTTTTTCTTCTGAACAAGAACTAGCGATTAATGCGAGTGGTTCAAATTATTTAATTTCCGCAGGGGCCGGTAGTGGGAAGACTGCTGTTTTAACTGAACGTATTTATCGTTTGGCAAAAAAAGATCATACATTAGACCATTTCCTTGTTTTAACTTTTACTAATTTAGCGGCTAGTGAGATGAAATCACGTGTTAGAGCGAAGTTAGTGGAAGATGAGGAAACGCTTCCTTTAGCGAGCGAAGTAGATAACGCTCATATTGAAACATTTGATTCGTTCTCTTTATTTTTGGCGAAGAAATATTTTTACAAATTAGGTATTTCAAAAGATATATCAACAACAGACAATTCTATTCTTTCAATTAAACGTAAGAAATATTTGGATGAAATCATTGAAGAATTGTATGAAAAAGAAGATTCTAACTTCTTATCACTTATTGATAATTATGCCTCAAAAAACGCAAACGTGATTAAAGACTACATTATTAGTATCTTAGAAGCTAGTGATAAAAAGGCCGACAATTTTGAATATTTGAATTATTTAAAAAACAATTTCTTCAAAGAAGAAAATGTTGACTCTGCTATCAGTTTATATATTGAAGAACTTAAAAATGATATCGAATTCATTAGAAAGAAAGCATATGAATTAGAAGATGCAGAAGACGCTGACAATATCATCTCTTTCTGTGATTCGTTATTAATCATTAATGATTATGATGAGCTTCGTGAAGCTTTAAAAGTCGGCTTTGTCACTAAGAAAAAAAGCGATGCGACTGATGGCAAATTCCGTGACAAGATTAAGTATTATTACGATAACAGCATCAAGACCACTGAAAAGAATGATTTTGGTACCGCCGAAGAGATTAAGAATAAATACTTCGAGATTAAACCTTTTATTCAAACTATTATTGATATCGCTATCGAAGTTGAAAATAGATTATTATCCTTTAAAAAAGAAAAGAACGCTTTCTCTTTTGGTGATATATCTCGATTTGTGCTTCACCTACTTAAAGATGAATCCATTAGAAAAGAAATATCTGATTCCTTTGACTATATCATGGTGGATGAATATCAAGACACTAATGATATACAAGAAACAGTTATTAACGCGATTAGCAAAAATAATGTCTATATGGTTGGTGATGTTAAACAATCTATTTATAGATTTAGAGGCGCTGATTGTCATATCTTCCAAGAAAAATATGAAGAATATAAGCTAAATAGAGGTGGAAAAGAAATTGACTTAAATACTTCTTATCGATCTCGTAAAGAAGTGGTGGATTTCATTAATGATGTCTTTAGTCAAATCATGAAAAAGGACATCAATGTAATCGATTATAAAAACGGTCATCAGTTTGGTTTTGGAAGAAAAGAATACGAAATAAATAAACCGTCTTGCTCATATAAACCTGAAATCTATACTTTTGAATATGAAAAAGCCGATGAAGTGGTGGATAAAGAATGTGAAATTATCATTAAAGATATCACTAATAAAATTAATAACAAATATCAAGTATTTGATAATGACTTAAAGGGCTTTAGAGGTTGTGATTACAAAGACTTTGCAATTATTATTGATCGCGGCTCATCTTTTGACAAATATCGTCAAGCTTTCTCTAAAGCGAACATTCCTTTAAAAGTTGAATCAAAAGAGAGATTATTTAAAAGCGACATTATTTCTTTAACGAGAAGTCTTATAAAACTTTTATATTATTCTTTGAATAACGATTATGAAAACGAATATCGACATGCCTATTTAAGTGTGGCCCGTAGTTTCCTATTTGAATATAAAGATGATGTTCTTTATGAAATATATAAGAACAAGAGTTTTTTACTCGAGCCGTTTGTACAAAAGATGGAGCTATTAAAAGAAAGGTTAAGGTTTGCTTCATTAAAAGAGATTCTTTTAACCTTATATCAGGAATATGATATTTACGCCTCCATTAGTAAAATTGGACAACTTTACGCGAACACCCACAAGTTAGAGCAACTGCTTTCCATTAGCGAAACAATGGATAAATTAAACTACACATTATCTGATTTAATCGAATATTTTGAAGATTTAAGTAAGTTAGATGTTGATATTGAATATAGCGATAGTGATGTCCAGGAAAATTCGGTGACTTTAATTAATATCCATAAATCAAAAGGACTTGAATATGGAATTATCTATTATCCGGGTCTAAATAAAGATTTTAATCGACAAGATATCTTAACAAGTTTCCTCTTCTCTGATCGTTTTGGTCCGGTTATTCCTAGTAAAGAAAGTAATTATTCCTTATTTATTCATCTTATTAAGAAGGAATTATTAGTCAGTGATTTTGAAGAAAAAATTAGACTTTTATATGTCGCTTTAACTAGAGCAAAAGAAAAAATTATTTTAGTGAGTGGACAAAAGATTGGACGTCTTCCTTTTAATAAACCAACAAGCTCAAGAAACATGAATGATTTACTCTTATTGACTGACGCTTTTGATAAATATATTAGTCGATATAGTCTTGATGACGTTTCTATTAATAGAAACGAAGATAAGATAGTTACAGACAAAATTATTCTAAAAGAGATTAAAGTTCCCGCTAACATAGTGATTAGAACTCGGGCGAGTAAAGAAAGCGATATGGAAGTTGATTCTTCTCTTCTTGATTTTGGTAATGAGCTACACGCTTATTTAGAAAAAATGGATTTAGATAATAAGTCACTTGATTACATTAAGAATTTAAGAATGAAAAAATATGTATATAATGTTATGAACTCCTCTTTATTTAAAGGAGTTAGTAATAAAGATGTTCGCCATGAATTTGCCTTTTATGACGAAGAAAGTGGTGTTCAAGGATATATTGATGCTTTAATCATAAAAGAAAACGAAATCGATATCGTTGATTTCAAATTAAAGAATATTGATGATAGGGAATATGATCATCAATTAAGGATTTATAAATCCTATATCGCAAAGAAAACTGATAAACCAGTAAAAATGTTTCTCTTGGCGGCAATTACTGGAGAAGTGAGGGAGGTTTTAGATTTAGATGAGTAAGTTATTAACTAAAGAAGAAGTAAGTAATCTCGTTAATCGTATTGAACCTAGACAAATGAAAAATATTGATTTCATTTATGAAATCTATAATGACGCATTTGAAGGTGTTGGTGAGATGAAAAATGAATTATCCCCAACATTTGAAGTCAACTCGATTGATTTGATTTTTTATCTGCTTGGTGAAATGGTGTATTCCACCTCTCCTTTAAAAGATGAGGACTTAGATAAATTCAAATCAAATAAAGCTTATAAAGAAAGCATGACCTCCGTAGTTGCTGATAAATATTTATCCCTTTCTTTATATAATCATCGTGAACAAAAACTCACTAATGAATATCTACCTCCAATCTCTTCCCTTGAGCTCTATTTGAATTTGATGTCAAATATCGTTTCTCGATATAAAAGGAATAATCCAAGAAGCACCTTAATCGTGGACTTATTAACCAAATCTTTATCAATTGCTAGATGTACATTAAAACTCTTATGTGAAGGGTATGAAACTGAAGCCCTTAGCATGTGGAGAACACTTCATGAATGCGAATCAATTTTGATTGTTCTTGATAAATATCAAGATATCGCGATTAACGCCTATTTAAAACATATGGAATATGGAATTGTTTATAAGGATGGTCTTCCTGACAAAGAAAGACAAAATGCTTTGTTTGCACAAATCAAAAAAGAGATGGCGGAGCATGAACTAAAAAGCAAAGATATGAAGAAATTTATCGAATATGGATGGCTATACGCAATTGAGGATTATAAAAATATTCCTGAATTCAAATTGAATTTTAGAGACGGTTTAGAAAAAATGGCGGGTTTACATAAATATAGTGGCATCTATATGACGAGTAGCGAGATCCTTCATAGCACCCCTCTACTTATTTATAGTAACAAAGCTTATTTCTATTATTTAACTTTGCTTAATCTTTACGAATCTTTCTTTAGAATTGAAGTTGTTTTCCAATCTCTTTTCTTCTCACTAGTAGACAAAGAAGGAAAGACTCGTTACCTAGAAATGAGAAAGCTATATCATTCTCAACTCGTCAGTATTCATCGACGAGAAATCATCATGTTTGAGAATATGAAAAAAGGAACTACTAAGTAGTTCCATTTTTTTTATTTAATTAATATTACACGTCAGCGTAGCAAGATCCACCAATGAATTCTCTTAAGATGGAATTGCATGGGACCCATTGATCTGGCATGTCATCAAAGAATTTGAGCATTCTAATTAATCTTTCAGCAACTGGGAAATATGGGTTTTCTTGATCGATTGCTTGAAGTAGTGGCATCGCATATTTCTTCATTACTGATAATTCTTCTGGAAGGAAGGAATTGAAGACATAATTAGCGCCTTCTTGAGTTCCATAAATCCATTTGAATTCACCTTTACGGACACTAGCCCACATCGACATTGTTTCTAAAGCGCTTGATCCTCTAAATTGATAGTCACGAACGATTCTTCTAAGAAGTCTCAAGTCTGTAAGACTTAATGGATTGTGGTTATCAATATTGATTTGTCCTTGAGGAGCAATAAAGATTTTGAATTTTTGATGTTGTGGAATGGATTCAGTCATTCTGTCATTAAGAGCGTGAATACCTTCGATAATAATTGGTTGATTGTCAGGAACTCTTAAAGTACGGCCTTTGACACGATGTCCAGCTTTGAAGTCGAATTTTGGTAAATCCACAGTTTCTCCAGAAACGAGATCTGCCATATTCTTGTTGAATAAATCAACGTCAAGAGCGTCAACTGCTTCTAAATCTGGTTCACCGTTTTCATCTTTTGGTGCTTGGCTTCTTGGTAAATAGTAGTCATCCATAGAAATTCTAATTGGATCAATACCACGGCTAAGAAGTTCGATTCTTAATCTATTCGCAAATGTGGTTTTACCACTGCTAGAAGGACCAGCGATACAAATCAAACGAATGTTTTCTTTGTCGCTTTCAATTAATTCGCCGAGTTCACAAAGTTGACGGTTGTGACGTTGTTCACCCAAAGTGATGACGTCGATATCGCCATCTTTTTCAATACGATGGTTGATGTTGACGATGTTATCAAAACGAGTGGCAACACCCCATTCATAGGCTCTCTTTAGGGTTTTTCCAAATGTTGGTGAATCTTCAAATTCTGGAATTTCTCCTCCACATTCATCACGTGGATATTGAATGATAACTCCTGGATGGTAGTATCTAATCTTCCATTTGTTGATGTATCCAGTGGATGGAACCATACGATTATACATATAGTTTTTATAACCATCACAATCATATAAGTGACATGTTTTTTCTGGACGATATTCTAAGATATCTAATTTGTCTTTGAATCCTTCTTTGGCTAAGACTTTTTTGGCTTCTTCTTTAGAAACGATTGATCTTACGAGAGGATAATCGGCTTTAACGATACGATTCATTTCTTCTTCAAGCTCATTCACAAGAGTGTTATTTGCGACTACTCCTGGAGTGAGGATTTGCATGAAGACTGATCTTGAGACGTTATATGAGAATCTGATATCAACACCTTTATGGAGTCGATGCATCGCCATCGCTACTAAAAATCTAACTGAAGCTTCATATGTTTGCTTCGCGTCACGATCTTTACATGTTAAAGCAGCGACAACAGAATCTTTATCTAAAACGTAGGTAAGTTCTCTAACGCGGTTGTTAACAGTCGCGCAGACGATTTCTTTGCTCTTGCCAACGATGTCTAAGACAGTGACAGGGTTCTCGTAGGTCTTTGTTTCGCCATTAAAAGTAATGTTAAATGACATAACTGTTCTCCTTATCTTTTTAAGTGCATAAATATTGTATTAGAGATAAACGATATATTCAATTTATTTTTCCACACTTGTATATATGCATGTAAAAAGGTTCGGTTTTTGTTGAATATTATTTTATAAATAAGATAATATTATCTTTGGTACAGGAGAAAATTTTATGAAAAACATGGTTTATATTCAATCTGGAGGACCAACCTCCGTTATTAACACCTCTTTATATGGGGCGATTAAAGAAGCAAAACTTCACCGTGATCAAATTGATCATATCTACGGTTCTCTTAACGGAATCGAAGGAATGATTGATGACCGTTTAATCGATATTGATCAAGAAGATGAAGAACAAATTGAATTACTACTTCAAACACCAGGATCAATTTTAGGAACTACAAGAAGAAAATTACCTAAAGATGTCCATGATCCAATCTACATGAAAATCGTCGACACAATGAAGAAAAGAGACATCAAATATGTTTTCGTCAATGGTGGAAACGATTCCATGGATACATGTAATAAATTATCCATTCTTTGTAGTGAACTCAAATTAGATGTAAGAGTTATCGGTGTCCCAAAAACTATTGATAACGATTTAGCGTGTACTGACCATTCATTAGGTTTCCCAAGCGCTGCTAAATTTGTAATCAACACAATTAACGCCTTAAGTATGGACGCTAGTTGCTTCAAAGTTGGAAAGATTCACGTCGTGGAAATCATGGGTAGAAACGCTGGATGGTTAACTGCCGCTAGCGATTTACTTCCAGAACAAACTAGACCTCATTTAATCTATATCCCAGAAAACAAATTCGACTTAGAGAAATTCTTAGTTGATGTCAAAAAAGTTTATGAGGAAAAAGGTTATGCGATGGTTGCTATTTCTGAAGGCATTGAATTTGAAAGAAGCAACAAGAACACTCGTGTTGATGGCTTTGGCCACGCTCAACTCGGTGGAGCCGCTAGTGGGCTTTGTGAAATTATTGAAGATCGTTTAGATTTACCAACTAGAGCGGTGGAATTCTCTTTAACTCAAAGAGCGTGTCCTCTTGCTATTTCTAAAATTGATAGAGAAGAAGCAATTACCACTGGAAAAACCGCAGTTAAAGCTGCTTTAGACGGTGTTACCGGTAAGATGGTTGTCTTTAAAAGAGTTAGCCAAAAACCATACAAGATCGATTTCCAATTAGCAGACTTATCCTTAGTTGCTAATGCAGAAAGTGTTATTAAACCATCCATGATGGTGGATGACACCAGAATGAGTCAAGAATTTAGAGACTATATTGCTCCTTTAATCGAAGGAGAAGTTGAACTCAAAACCAAAAACGGGATTGTCACTATGGCTAACTGGAAGAAAGTTTTGGTAAAATAATGAAATTTCTTAAAAGACTTGATAGTCAACTTCTCACTGCCTTAATCGTTATGGTGGCTTCGATTATCGGGTTTGCTGCTACGAGTTTTCTAATAAACTCAGTTAATAAAGACATCCCATTTGGTTTCTTGCTAAGTGGTGGTGTTATTGCCTCTATTTATTTCTTATCTCACTATTTATTAGCGATTGATAAGCGTAGAGGGAGCACAACATTTTCAATTATTGCTATCTCGTTACGTTTAGTGTTAGTGATGATTGCCTTAATAATTTTGTTCCTACTAAATTACAAGTGGGACATCAATTTATTCAATGTCTTTGTCTTCATTGGTGTTTATACCTTTGCAGTCATAGTCTTTGGACTAATTAACATTTTTAACAAAGGAAAGGAGTAAAAATGACAGTCAAACTCGATATTGCTGGTCAATTTCTTGATAGTCAAAGTGGCTTATCAGGAGAAACGATATCGTCTTTAATTATTGTCGGCATTTTATGCCTCCTTTGTTTATACATTGCCATTCGCGCACATTTTGCTGATCCACTTAAAAAACCAAAAGGGATTCTTTTTATCGCTGAAGTTGGTGTTAATTTCTTTGATGGATTAGTGGAATCAATGATGGGAAAGAGATATCGCGGTTTTGGCGGAGTGATTATGGCGATTGCTGTATATATGTTCCTCGCCTTTATTTTCGGCTTAACTGGCTTGCCTTCCCCAATTGTTTATTTGGCAACACCTTTATCTTTGGGCTTTGTAGCCTTTGTGATGATTCATGCGAATGCGATTCGCTTTAACAAATTCAAATATTTCAAACGTTATATCGAACCAATTCCGGTGTTTTTACCAGTCAACCTCATCTCGATGTGGGCGCCTTTACTTTCGCTCACAATGCGTATGTTTGGTAACGCTCTTGCGGGTTGGACTGTTATGACGCTTGTATATCAAGCAATGGGCAATATTGGCGAAGGCTTTATTACCTTTGTGAATAATGGCTTAGCCCAAAATCTCACTGTCGGTAATGCGATTTCTCCAATTATTACCCCAATACTACATGCTTATTTTGATTTATTCTCTGGATTCATTCAGACTGTCGTCTTCCTCTTCTTGACGATGATTTTTGTCGCTAACGAGGGTCCAGATGATGAAGATATAGAAGAAATTTCGTTGAAAGGAGGAAGATAACATGGGAACTGCACTCGCTGCTGCTATTGCTATTTTAGCCGTTATGCCATCAGCCTTAGGTGAAGCTTGGGTCTGCGCTAAATCCGTTGAAGGAATGAGTAGAAATCCAGAAATGTATTCCAAACTCAGAAGTAACATGATTGTCGCATGTGCGCTTGTTGAGACAACCGCTATTTATGCATTCGTTACTGCTTTAATGATGATCTTTGTCATGAACTAAATAGGAGGGCTAATTGATGAAAAAGAAGTTAATCTTCTTGCTACCATTATCACTTGCTCTTACTGGTTGTACTATCGACATTAAGAGCGATGATTTTACGAGTAAACTAATACCTAACTGGGTGTCTTTTGTCACACAATTAGGTGCTTTAATCGTCCTTATTTTAGTGGTCATCATCTTCGGTTATAAACCAATCAAGAAAATTATCAAAAAGAGACAGGATTATATCGAAGATAACATTAAAGAAGCCGAAAAGAGTAAAGCGATTTGGCAAGAAAATGAACTCAAATCAAAAGAAACTGTCCTTGCTAGTAATAGGACGGCGGCGGATATCGTTGCCGAAGCTAAAAAGGATGCTCTTAAAGAAAGAGAAATGATCCTTGAACAAACTCAATTAGATGTTGAGAAAATGAAAAAAGACGCTGAAAACGATATAGCTCGTATGGAAGTGGAAGCCAAAGACAAAATCCGTAAGGAGATGGTTTCTGTGGCTTTAGATGCTTCTAAAGAGTTACTTGGAAGAGAAGTCTCTTCTAAAGACAACGACCGTTTACTTGAAGAATTTATTGAGGAAATTGAAAACAAATAATTATGAAAGAAATCACCTCACGTTACGCTGAAGCTTTGTTTTCTTTAAAGAAAGATTCTAACGAATTAGAAGAAACCCAAAAAGAAATCAAAGAACTAAAGAAGATTTTCCTAGAAAATCCTGATTTCATTATTGTCTTATCTTCCTCATATAAGTCACTTGAAGAGAAAAAAGAGATTATTGATAACACTCTTAAAGGTGTTGATGATGACATTAAATCTTTGTTAAAGATTATTTGTGAAAATCATCGTGCTAATTACATTATCGAAATCTTTGAAAACTTTAATTCTTTAGTAAATGAATATCGTGGTGTGAAAGAGGGTTTAGTGTACTCCACACAAAAATTAAGTGAATCACAACTCGGTAAACTCAATTTAAAAATCAGTGAAGTAGAACATCAACCTACTGAACTCAAAAATGTTATTGATTCTTCTTTAATTGGAGGAGTCAAAGTTGTGATTAATGATCATATCTATGATGGCAGTATCAAACATCATCTTGAAGATATGAAATTATCCTTACTGAAATAGGAGGTAATGTTATGAAATTAAACGCGAATGAAATTAGTGCTTTAATTAAAGAACAAATCAAAAATTATCATCGTGAAGTTGATAGTAGTGACGTCGGAACAGTTATTGCTGTTGGAGATGGAATTGCTCTCGTATATGGGTTAAGCGAAGCGATGCTTGGCGAACTTTTGCTCTTCCCTAATGATATATATGGACTTGTGATGAATCTAGAAGTTGATCACGTCGGTGCAGTTCTTCTTGGTGATGATTCTTTAATTAAAGAAGGCGATGAAGTCAAACGCACTAAGGAGGTTATGGAAGTTCCTGTTGGAGACGCTCTTCTTGGTCGTGTAGTTAACGCTTTAGGTCAACCAATTGATGGTTTAGGACCTATTGAATGCAAAGAACATCGTCCAATTGAAGTTATTGCTCCAGGAGTTATCGCTCGTAAAAGTGTTGACACTCCTTTAGAAACTGGAATTACGATGATTGATGCGATTACCCCTATTGGTCGAGGCCAAAGAGAACTTATTATTGGCGATCGACAAACCGGAAAAACAGCGATTGCAATTGATACCATTATTAATCAAAAAGGCAAGGATGTCCTTTGTATATATGTCGCAATCGGACAAAAGAATTCGACAGTTGCTCAAATTGTTGATAAGCTCAAAAATCACGGTGCTTTAGATTACACTTTAATTGTTAGTGCAACTGCTAGTGAGCCAGCTCCAATGCTCTATGTTGCTCCTTATAGTGGGGTTGCTATGGCGGAACATTGGATGTACCAAGGCAAAGATGTCTTAATCGTCTATGACGATTTAAGCAAACATGCGGTTAGTTACCGTACTTTATCTTTATTACTCAAACGTTCTCCAGGAAGAGAAGCTTATCCAGGTGATGTTTTCTATTTGCATTCTCGTTTGCTTGAAAGAGCGTGTAAATTAGATGAAAAACATGGTGGTGGTTCAATTACTGCTTTACCAATTGTAGAAACTCAATCTGGTGATATTTCTGCTTATATTCCGACTAACGTTATTTCTATTACCGATGGTCAAATTTTCTTAGTGACTGATTTGTTTAACGCTGGCCAAAGACCTGCTATTGACGCTGGACTAAGCGTCTCCCGTGTTGGTGGAGCAGCGCAAACTAAGGCGATGAAACAAGTGGCGAGAAGTTTAAAGATTGATCTCGCAAACTTTGGTGAAATGAAATCATTTGCCCAATTCGGTAGTGATTTAGATGCTTCTACCGTTTCTATTCTTAAACATGGTGAAGCTCTATTAGAAGTATTAAAGCAACCTCAATATTCACCATATCCATTAGAAAAAGAGATTTTTTATCTCTTTATGGCAAAAAATAAATATCTTGATAATCTAAATAAAAATAAGATTAGTGGATATTTACTTAAAGCATATGAATACGTAAATAGTAGTGACAAATCCATTCTCGAAGATATTAAAAAGAAGAAAGAAATAACTATCGAAAACGAGAAGAAACTCGTCGACGCTATTTCTAAATTCAACGAACTATATAAAGAAGAATATTAATATTAGTGATTTATGTCTCAAAATGTCGTCAAAATTAAATCAAGAATCAAGTCCGTTAGCGGTGCTTATAAAGTCACAAGTGCAATGAAACTTGTTTCCACTGTTAAACTCAAGCAGTGGAAAAATAAGATGCTCGCTAATAAGGAATATAACGCTCAGCTTAATGAAGCAATTGATTTACTTTTGCTTTTTGCTAAAGACCATAAATCACCATATTTGAAAATAAATAGTTCTCCTAAAAAATTATTCATTGTTATCTCTTCTACTCTCGGCTTATGTGGAAGTTATAACAACAACATCTTTAAAATCAGCGATGCAAAAATTAGTAAAGATGATGACGCAATAATCTTAGGAGAAAAAGGAATTGCTCATTATGAAAATGGGGAATTCAAAAAGATTAAAGGATTCAATGATAAATATGCGATCGATAACAAGAAGTCGATTGATAATTTATCATCATTCATACTCAGTGAGTATGAAAAAGGAACTTATAGTGAGATTCATATCATTTATTCAGAATATAAAAACTCACTTGTATTCCTCGCTAAAGATTTCCGTTTATTACCACTTACATTTGAGGATAAGGAAGTTGATGAATATTCACCAATATTAGAACCTAGTGGTAAAGAACTAATTAACACACTCATCCCTTTCTATATTCAAAGTGCGTTATTCGCTAAATTGTTAGAAAGTGAAGTTTGTGAGCAAGGCGCTAGAAGTAACGCGATGGAAAACGCTACTAATAACGCCAAAGACTTGCTTGATGAATTAAGCATTGAATTTAACAAAGCTAGACAAGCAGCAATCACTCAAGAAATTACAGAGATTGTTGCTGCTAGTAAAGCAATATAAGGAGGTTATTCCCATGAAAGATAAACCAGTTGTAAAAGGAAAGATTGTTCAGGCTGTTGGACCTATTGTCGACGTCGAATTTAAAGATGAACATCTTCCAGAGCTTCTCACTGCTTTAGTTATTAAATTACCTAATGGTAATAAATTAACTATTGAAGTTGCCCAACATATTGGCGATGATGTCGTTAGATGTGTCGCTATGGGCCCAACTGAAGGTTTGGTTAGAGGTTTAGAAGTTATTTCTTTAGAACACCCAATCGAGGTTCCTGTTGGAAGAGCAACACTAGGCAGAATGTTTAATGTTCTTGGTGAACCTATTGATGGACTTGAAGAAGGGGATATTAAAGACGCTAAAAGAATGTCCATTCACCGCAATCCTCCAAAATTTAAAGATCAATCTGTGAAGACAGAAATCTTTGAAACCGGTATTAAAGTCATTGACCTACTTTGCCCATATGTGCGCGGTGGAAAAATCGGTTTATTTGGTGGCGCTGGTGTTGGTAAGACCGTTCTTATTCAAGAATTAATGAATAATATCGCTAATGAAAAAGGTGGTATTTCTGTTTTTGCCGGCGTTGGAGAACGTTCTAGAGAAGGAAATGACCTATATTACGAAATGAAAGAAAGTGGAGTTTTATCTAAAACAGCCTTAATATTTGGTCAAATGAATGAGCCACCAGGAGCAAGAATGAGAGTTGGACTTAGCGGTTTAACGATGGCGGAATATTTCCGTGATTATGAACATAGTGACGTTCTTCTCTTTATTGATAACATCTTCCGTTTCACCCAGGCTGGTAGTGAAGTTAGTGCCCTTTTAGGCAGAATGCCTTCGGCAGTTGGATATCAACCTACTTTAGCAACTGAAATGGGACAACTCCAAGAAAGAATTACATCCACTAAAGATGGTTCTATTACTTCAGTGCAAGCAATTTATGTTCCTGCTGATGATTTGACTGACCCTGCTCCAGCAACAGCGTTCTCTCATCTTGATGCAAAAACTGTTTTAGACCGTTCTACTGCAGCACTTGGTATTTATCCAGCGGTTGATCCGCTCAATAGTTCTTCAACCGCTTTAGATCCACAAATAGTTGGACAAGAACATTATGATGTTGCTCGTGGAGTTATCGAAATCTTAGAGAGATATAAAGAATTAAGCGATATTATCGCTATTCTTGGTATGGATGAACTTTCTGATGAAGATAAGAAGATTGTTGAAAGGGCTAGAAGAATCCGTAACTTCCTCTCTCAACCATTCCATGTTGCTGCTCATTTTAACGGCATTCCTGGAATTTACGTCAAAGTTAGTGACACAGTTAGAAGTTTTAAAGCTATATTAAATGGTGAAGCTGATGATTTACCTGAAGTTGCTTTCTTATATGTTGGTACAATAGAAGAAGCAAGAAAAAAAGCGGAGTCAATGAAATAATGGACAAGAATTTTAAAGTTGAAGTCTATACTCCATATGGAAAATATTTAGCGACTACTGCCACTTATCTTTCCACAGTTACACCTAAAGGTGTGATGGGTGTTATGCCTAATCACGCTCCTTTGATTTCGACTTTAGAAATCTCTCGGCTAGTTATTAAAAACGACAACAAAGAAACTCTATTCGCGATTAGTGGAGGAGTTATTAACATTAAAAAAGACCATTCAGTAGTTTTACTTGTTAATTCTATTGAAAGAAAAGATGAAATTGATGTTGACCGCGCTAAAAAAGCAAAACTCAGAGCGGAAGAACGTCTTTCAGCTAATAAAAACGATATTGATATTGCTAGAGCTAAAGCTGCATTAGCAAGAGCTTTAGTGAGATTATCAATTACTGATAAAGAATAAAAGGAGGAACATTTATGCATCCATGGCATGATGTAAAAGCAAATCGTGTGACGCCTGATCATTTCTTGGCGTTAATTGAAATTTCTAAAGCGAGTAAGAACAAATATGAACTCGACAAAGAAACCGGACATTTAATTCTTGATAGAGTACTTTTTACAAGTACTCACTATCCACAAAACTATGGTTTTATTCCTAGAACATACGCTAGAGACTATGACCCACTTGATGTTTTAGTTTTATGTAGTGAAAGTATCATTCCAATGAGCTTTGTGGAATGTAAACCAATTGGTGTTCTTATCATGAAGGATAGCGGATTATTTGATGAAAAGATTATTGCAGTTCCTTTAAATGATCCATTCTATTCTCCTTATAATAATATCACTGATATTCCAAGCCATATTATGGATGAAATCAAGCACTTCTTTGCGGTTTATAAAACCTTAGAAGGTAAAAGCACCGCGATTGATGAAGTAAAAGATGTTAAAGAAGCTAAAAAAATTATTGCTGATTGTATTAAAGCTTATAAAGTAACAATCGAACCAAAACATTTAGCGGAACGCAAAGCAAGAGGATAAATGATTCATATTGTTTTGTATCGTCCTGAAAAACCACAAAACACGGGGAATATAATGAGAACATGTGTCGCTATTGGGGCAACACTAGACATCATTGGCCCCCTCTCTTTTTCTTTAGATGAAAAAGCGATTAAAAGATGTGGACTAGATTATATTGAATCTTTGAAATGGAATTATTTCCCTTCTTATGAAGATTATTTAAAAGAATATCCTCGAGCGAATACATATTATGTCACTAGATATTCATCAAAAGTTTATTCAACATTTGATTTTAAAGATTCGATAAGTGATATCTTCTTAATGTTTGGAAGAGAATCAACTGGTATTCCTCATGATATATTAAGAAACAATCCTACTCGCTTATTAAGAATTCCGATGGTCCCAGAAGCTAGGAGTTTAAATTTATCTAACTCGGTAGCAATAGTGGTCTATGAAGTTTTACGACAACAAGGGTTTGCTAATTTATCAACATCCGAAGCAATTAAAGGCGAAGATTTTCTTCTAAAAGAAGATAAATAAATAAAATATTTTTAAAAATATTAAGTTTGTCTACAAAGTAGACAACTTTTTATTTATGCCCCCTTGACTTTATATAATAAAGGACTACAATAGGAGCCATCATTAGTATTACCTCGTCCTAAGCACGACGTTAAACTACTGAAAGAGAGGTAATACAAATGAAATACTACACCCTTACAGCG
>CADBUF010000073.1 GCA_902797795.1 uncultured Erysipelotrichaceae bacterium | reverse complement strand
GTTTTGTGTGGGGCTAAATGTGATGTGTAAGCGTGATGTCTTGTGACTTTTCCGCTGCCTGTGACTTTAATTCTTTTCATTAAAGCACGTTTACTTTTCATTTTTGGCATGTGAATTTCCTCCTACTTTCTTTTTGGTGCTAATATAGCGAGTAACCAGCGACCTTCCATTTGCGCAGGTTTTTCAATCTGCGCTTTGTCGCCTAATAATTCGATGAATTTATTCAAGGCCTCTTCACCAACTTCTAGGTGAGTCATTTGTCTTCCTCTAAATCTCACACCGACTTTGATTTTGTTGCCTTGCTCTAAAAATTTTAGAGCAGCACGAGCTTTTGTTTCCATATCGTGAGCGCCAATTTGAGGAGTGAGTTGAATTTCTTTAACTTCGATCTTCACTTGGTTCTTACGATTTTCTTTGGCTTTCTTTTGTTGCTCATAACGGTATTTACCGTAATTGAGAATCTTACAAACTGGTGGAGTAGCAGTTGGAGCAATACAGAACAAATCAAGATTTAATTCGTTTGCTTTTAATTGTGCTTCTCTAGAAGACATGACGCCTAATTGTTCCCCATCCGGACCAATAAGTCTAACTTGTGGGAATCTGATGAGCTCATTAATTAACTCTTTTTGTTGGTTTGGCTTTTTGCCAAAATTTTGGTCTTGGATAAATATCATCTCCTTTTGTCAAAAAAAACGGATGCAAGCGAATTGCACCCGTACTAATCTTAACCCCTAGATTTGTAGTAATGAGCCAATCAATATATTAATCAATCTGGCGAGAAGCGGGTGCCTCTACTTTCTACCTATTTATTTGCGATAACAATAATACATTAGTTCACTAATGGAGTAAAGAGAATAATTAACAAAATTTAATTGAGCCTTGCTTTACTTTTAATTTCTTCATCAATGAGCTTTAAGAATTCGTCAACAGAGACAGTGACTTGTTCTTGTTTACCGTATTTACGGTAAGTGACAGTATTATTATCTCTTTCATTATCCCCAATAACAATGGTGTAAGGGATTTTACGAACTTGGGTATTTCTAAGTCGATATCCAAGCTTTTCGTTCGCGTCATCTTTTTCAACACGAATTCCACGTTCTAGCATTAACCTATAAAGCTTATCAGTGTATTCGAGATGGAATTCATTATTTACAGGTAAAAGAATGACTTGAACAGGAGCGAGCCACATTGGGAAAGCACCCGCATAATTTTCAATAATCATTCCAGTGAAACGTTCGATTGAACCAAGGCACGCTCTGTGGATCATAATTGGAGTTTTCTTTTCTCCGTCTTTATCAATATAGAAGCATTCGAATCTACTAGGTAGATTCATATCTAATTGAACTGTGCCACATTGCCATGTACGTCCCATGGAGTCTTTAAGTTTGAAATCAAGTTTTGGACCATAGAACGCTCCATCTCCTGGATTAATCTTAAATTCTTTGCCACTTCTTTGACATACTTCGGCTAAAATGGCTTCGGATTTATTCCAAACATTGATGTCACCAATATAACCTTCTTCTGGTCTGGTTGATAATTCAATGCGGTAGTCTAAACCAAAGACATTATAAATCTCATCATAGAGTTTCAAGATAGAGACAATTTCATCTTCGATTTGATCTTCTCTAACAAATGTATGTGCGTCATCTTGAGTGAATGAACGGACACGGAATAGTCCATTAAGAGCACCACTTGCTTCGTGACGATGAACAAGTCCAAGTTCTGCTAATCTAATTGGTAGATCTTTATAAGAATGGAGTTGATTCTTGTAAACAAGAATACTTCCAGGACAGTTCATTGGTTTAATTGCAAAATCTTTGTCGTCGATTTTAGTGGTATACATGTTTTCTTGGTAATGATCCCAGTGGCCTGAAGTTTCCCAGAGTTCTCTAGAAAGAATGATTGGAGTATTAATGAATTGATAGCCATAACGAGTATGGACTTCTCTCCAATATTTCTTAAGTTCTTCAAGCATAATCATGCCATTTGGAAGCCAGAATGGGAATCCTGGTCCATATTCAGAAAGCATAAATAAACCAAGTTGACGACCTAAAATACGATGGTCTCTCTTTTTTCTTTCTTCAAGCGCTTTTAAATGCGCATCAAGTTCACTTGCAGAGTACCAACTTGTACCATAAATTCTAACAAGCATCTTATTATTAGAATTTCCTCTCCAATATGCGCCTGCTAGATTTAATAATTTGAAATATTTAATTTGGCCAGTGGCAAGTAGATGTGGTCCACGGCATAAATCAGTAAATTTACCTTGTGTGAAGATAGTAATATCTTCATTAATATCTTTAATTAATTCCACCTTATATGGATTATTTTTAAATCTTTCTAAGGCTTCTTCTTTAGAAAGTACCTCTCTAACAATCCTTTCGTCTTTGGATGCTAGTTCGTGCATTTTCTTTTCAATTTTTGCTAAGTCTGCTTCGACTATTGGTTCTTTGAAATCGATATCATAATAAAATCCTTCTTCAATAGCGGGACCAAATCCGAACAAAGCGTCAGGGTACAATTCCTGGATTGCTTCTGCTAATAGGTGGCTTGTACTGTGATTTAGTACTTCAAATGCCTCTTTACTACTTTTTTCAATTTCGACGATTGAACCGTCATGTTGTTGTATTTTCATAATTACCTTCCTCCACAATACAATAGTGGGCTAAAAATTTTAGAATGTTACTACTGTAACATATTAATAAGTGATAATAGTTTTTCGTGAATGTCACGTTTCATTGCTAAAGCTTCTTCGATATCAATAGCAACAATTTCTTCTTTGATAGAGCCGATGACTTTGCCGTACTCTCCATTAATTAAACATTCGACAGCTTTTGCGCCCATTCTACTGGCGAGAATTCTATCAAATGCGCATGGTGCTCCACCTCTTTGGAGGTGACCTAAGATTTCTACATTGGTGTCAAAACCTGTTTTGTCTTCAATCTTTTTAGCTAAGTCATGACAGTTGAGTAAGTTTTCAGAAACGATAACAATCGCATGGCTCTTCTTTTGAGCTTTTAATTTTCTTAATTTCTTGAAGATGTGTTCTTCATCATAAGGGTGATCATAAGTAATGGTTAATTCTGCAGCTTCAGCAATAGATGAATAGACCGCTAAATCGCCGCAGTGACGTCCCATAACTTCAATTAAGGAACAACGTTGATGCGACGATGATGTATCTTTGATTTTATCGACACAATCACAGATTGTGTTAAGAGCGGTCATAAAACCAATCGTGTAATCAGTAGAAGCAACGTCATTATCAATACTTCCTGGAATACCGATGACAGGGTAACCATGTCTAGCAATATCAAGTAAGCCACGATAAGTACCATCTCCTCCAATACCGATTAAAGCATCAATATCTAAGTCTCTTAACCTTTCGATAGCCTTTAATTGGACTTCTTCATCTTTAAATTCTGGTAAACGAGAACTTCTTAAGATTGTTCCGCCTCGATTGATGATGTCTTGTGTAAATTCTTTTGTGACTTGACGGATATCACCTTCAACTAGGCCCTTATAGCCATCAAATATGACGAACATTTCAATTCCTTGATATAAACCCGCTCTGATGACAGCGCGGACAGCAGCGTTCATTCCTGGGGAATCTCCGCCACTCGTTAATACTGCAATTCTTCTAACCATACTTAAAATTTCCTTTGCTATTATAATAGCACTCACATTTTGTAGATTAAATATTTTTTGAAACAAGAGTTTTCCACAAAATGAAATGTGGATAACTATGGGTATTCTATAACCTACGTTAATGATTTATACATAGTATAAATCTTATATATATCGAATGTGGATAACTTTTTGCACATAAAAAATGAATATTTTTGCTGTTGAATAGGTCAATTAATTAAGGCATAATTTATCACAACATAGGGGGAGGAAGTAGATGGTTATTTTATCAACATCAGACATATTTGATATCAAAGTTTCCTCTCTTTTAGCAGATTATGATCGTGAAACAATCACGAATCTATATCAACCAATTATCGGATTTACCGCTTTAGCAGTTTATTTTACTTTCTGGAGTGAAGCTAAAAATCAAAAGGTAACTTCAATGAGTAGCCACGAGCAACTTCTTTTAAGAATGAAAATGGCGACTGGTGAATTTATTGAAGCTAGGAAAATATTAGAAGCAGTGGGACTTGTTAAAACTCGTTTAGAAAAGATGAATGGGATGTCTATTTATCACTACGAATTATTCGCACCTAAAACCCCTTCTAAATTCTTTAATGACACACTGCTATATGGTTTGCTCATCCAAAACCTTGGCGAGAATGACGCGAATAGACTAAAAAGAGTCTATGAGATAAGTGGAATTAATGAACAAGGTGAAGATATTTCTAGTTCTTTTAATGATGTTTTCCATCCTAATTATGAAGATGCTGCCTTTATAAAGGCATCAAGTAAAGTTAATAATACTCTAGGAAGAAAAAAGAGCAAGATCGATACTGAATTCTCATATGAAAAATTCTTTAAATATTTAGGTGAAATCAGTCAAATAAGTGAAAAATCTATTACTAAATATGAAATGAAAGAAGTTGAGCGAATTGCGGCCTTATACGGAGTTAACGAAGAAATCACTGCAGAAAAAGTCGCTAATGCATTTTCTACCAATCTTCCTAAAGGAAGTAGAATTGATTTTAAACAACTAGACAAAGATTTAAAGAACGAAGTTGATTATGGAGTCCGTTCTATAAAAAGAAGCAAGACCAAAAACATTGTTATCGGCGAAGAAGGGTTGGCCGCTAAAATCAAATTTTTTGAGACAAGTAATCCTAAGAGTGTATTAACCGCTTTACAAAACGGGACCAAACCTGCGATGGCGGATCTCAATATCGTTCGTTCACTTTCTGAAGATTATCATCTACCAAACGGAGTGATTAATGTTCTCATTGACTTCGTTTTAACGATGAATAACAACGTCTTATCAAAATATTCCGTAGAAAAATTAGCCTCTTCTCTTTCAAGAGAAGGTATTGAAACTGCAGTGGATGCCATGCAATATCTAAATAACAACTATGCGAGTAGTAATAAAAAGACTATAAAGAGCAAATCCGAGAACAAAAAGATAAATAATAACAAGCAAAAAGAAGAGCAAAGTGATATCTTAAGTGAAGAAGAAATGGCAGAGCTCTTAGAAGAATTTAAAGATCGTTAATGGAAAGATTTAGAACTAATCAAAACTTAGAACCTGATTCCGCGACTGTTCAATTAATGGTGGATGAAGTTTTTTCTAATCCAAAAGCGGTCAAGTATTTACATAGCCTTGGTTTAACTGATGAACTAATAAAAAAGCACATCGACAAAATCTTTGATTTTGCAGTAGATATGAATAACTGCAAAGGATGTAAAGGACTTCAATATTGTAATAAAGAGCCAAAACATTTGGTTAGCTCAGTAACATTTAAAAACGATGTTGTTGACCGAAACATTGTTCCATGTAAAAAATATTTGGAATACGCAAACTTCAAAAAGAGATTCACCTATTTTGATTTTCCTGAAGAATGGCTTGATAACAAAATTAACACCAGTGTTTCTAATATGAAAAGTAAGGCAAAGGTGGAAATTCTTTCTTTGTACGCGAAAGCTAGTAAAAAAGAAAGTAGCCGTTGGATTTATATTAAAGGTGATATTGCTAGTGGAAAATCCTTTTACGCTGCTACACTTTGTGTAGATGCTGCTAGAAATGGTGCGTTTGAGCACATTTTCTTCATGAATGTCCCCAATAAATTTAAAGAACTTAGCGACTTAGCGTTCACTAAAAATCCTAACTTTTCTTTAGAAATTGAAATAATCCAAAACGCTGATTTCTTAGTTTTGGATGACTTTGGAAATGAATTTAAGAGTGATTTTGTTAGAGACAATATTCTTTTCCCGATTCTTTCTTATCGAGTCAGAAATAAATTATTTACAATAATTACTAGTAATTATTCTATAGATGATTGTGCATCTATGTACCAAACAAGCAATGCTTCCAAACCAAAAATTGAGCAAATTCGACAATTGCTCAATTTAAGTTGTAAGAAAGAAATTACGATATTCGATCCTTCGCTTCAGTAAAAATACTTTTGATTTCCTTTTTAAACGAAGCAAGATCATTATCATTATTAATAAGGTAAGTGGCCTTATTTTTATTTTCGTCAATTTTATTTGTTTTATTAATTTCTTCTAGATAAATAGCACTTTGCGGATTACGTTTTTTAAGGCGTTCTTTTTGTATCTTTTGATCGATATCAATAACTACAATTGTGTCAAAATAGTGGTCTACTTTTGATTCAAAAAGCAAAGGAACTTCAACCACTCTAATTGGATTGGCTTCTTTAGATAAGAAATTTTTAATTTCTTCTTCCACTAGTGGATGAATCAATTTTTCTAATTTCTTCTTATCTTTAATATTAATTAAAAGGTGATTTCTTAATTGCTCTTTATCAACAACATTACCTTTGAATTTTAGATGAAGATTTTTTTCAATTAAAGAGGCGATTTCTTTCTTTTGATATAAATCCTTAACGATTTCATCACTACTAATAGTGGCCGCTCCCAATTCTTTAAAAATGTTTAAGGCTACACTTTTTCCAGAAGCAATTTTTCCGGTTAAGCCGATATTAATTGGTGCTCCCTTTTTAAGTTGACAAAGCGGACAGAATGTTGTTCCTCTTCCACCTACTTTTATAAAGCGGAATGTATGTCCACATGTAGGACAAATTTCCCCGCTTCGTCCATAGACCTTAATTCTAGTTTGGAAATTTCCATCAATATCTTTTCCTGGATGATAACTTTTAATTGTGGAACCACCCATTTCAATGGCAATTGAAAGGATTTCTTTCGCATTATTGATTATTGATTCCCACTCATCTTTATTAATTTTATTAGCAGGAGTTAATGGATGAATTTTACTAGCATATAAAGTTTCATCAACATATATGTTGCCTAGTCCAGTGATTAGAGTTTGATCAAGTAGTGTAGTCTTGATTGGTTTGTTACTCTTTTTTACTTTTTTAATTATCGATGAGACATCGTTAATATCAAATGGTTCTGGACCTAATTTTTTAATCATTTCCTCTTTTTGATATTCACTTTCAGTAGATAATTTCATCAACCCAAAAGCGCGACTATCGTCATAACAAAGTTTCGTCTTATCTATAAAATGGAAGACCACCTTTGCGTATTTACTATCTCTTTCACTTTCTTGATATTCATAATATTTCCCTTCCATTCTGAGATGAGAAATAATGACTTTGTCATTAGTGAGGTGGAAAATAAGATATTTTCCAATTCTGGATACATTTAAAAATGTTTCTCCAGTTAATGAAGATACGAATTCATTTTTGTCTCCTTCAATCGTTAAATCACGATAGACATCGATACTTTTAATCGTTTTATTTGTCACGATTTTATTGAGAACATTTTTAACTGTCTCTACTTCTGGTAATTCGGGCATAACTATTTACAATCGTACCAAGATTTTCCATATCCTCCATCAACTACGAGAGGAATAGACAAAGATAATGCTTTAGTCATCTTTTCTTGGATAATCTTATAAGCGATCTCCTTTTCTTCTACTGGAACTTTAAAAATAAGCTCATCATGTATTTGTAAAACCATTTTAGTTTTAAGGTTGTTATCTCTTAAGGCCTTTTCAACTTTGATCATCGCCATTTTGATTAAATCAGCAGCGCTTCCTTGAATTGGAGCGTTCATTGCTGCTCGTTTAGCAAATTCTCGAACTTGATAATTAGAATCATGAAGTTCTCTAAGATATCTTCTTCTACCAAGCATAGTAGATACATAGCCATCCTTAAGAGCGTTATCGATAATATTTCTAAAGAAATCGTTAACTTCAGGGAATTCTCGATAGAAAGAATTAATGATTTCTCGACTTTCTTTGACTGAACATTCAATCTGATCCGCTAAACCCCAATCAGAGATGCCATAGATGATTCCAAAATTAACAGCTTTGGCTTTTCTTCTTTGAAGTGGAGTTGGTTCTCCATCAATATGGAAGATTTTTTGAGCAGTTGCAGAGTGGATATCTATATTAGGATCTTCAAAGATTTTCTTAAGATTCTCACAGTTAGATAAATGGGCTAAAATTCTTAATTCAATTTGCGAATAATCTAGGGACAAAATCTCATAATTATCATCTTCATAATAGAAGGCTTTTCTAATCATTTTACCTTCTTCATCTCTTATAGAGATGTTTTGTAAATTTGGATTAGATGAACTTAATCTTCCCGTTTGAGTTTGCGCTTGATTAAAATTAGCGTGGATTTTTCCGTCTTTATAGACATGACTTTTTAACCCTTCAACATAAGTTGATAAGAGTTTTGTATATTTACGATATTCGATGATTTTAGCAATGATTGGATGCTTATCTATATATTCTTTTAAAGTTTCAAAAGAAGTTGAACGACTCTTTTTATCAATAATGGCGAGTTTATCATATAAGATTTCTCCTAGTTGTTTTGGAGAAGAGATATTGAATTCAACGCCCGCTAAAGAGAATATTTCTTGTTCTAATTGTTTAACATCCTTTTTCCAAACTTCTCCCATTTCGTCGAGCACTTTAACATCTAGTGGAAAACCTTCAATTTCTAAATTAGCTAAAACATCTACTAAAGGTAGTTCGAGATTATTATATAAATCAAGAGCGTTGATTTTAACTAATTCGGCTTTAATCTTTCCTGCTAATTCAATTGCATAAAATGCAACTTTAGCAGTTTTATTTGGGTTTTCATTAGTGAACAATGAGAGTTCTTCGCCTTTGTTATCTTCAATATCAACACCATAGACATTTAAAACAGATTCAACCTTGTTTTTAATTGTGGTATCTATTAGATAAGTAGCGATTAAAATATCAAATTCTAAACCGTTTAGTTCAATATTTAAGTTAGATAAAGCGACTTTAATTGCTTTATAGTCATAACAGTATTTTTTGATATTTTTATCCGCTAATATTTGTAGTAGTTTTTTATCTTTTAAAGCATCTTCTAAGAGGATGTAATAGTGGTTATTTTTAGTTGAAATAGCAAGTCCAAAAATCTCGGAATTGAAATAATCATCCTCATCTTCAAAATCTAATGATAAACCAATTGAATCTGGTAATTCGATATTATCGAAAGAAATAACTTTCTCAGCTTCTATTGATGACCTTTCTTCGCTTGCTAGTTTCCATTTTGGTGATAGCTTATTCATCAATTGCTTTAAGCCATATTTTTGGCAGAATTCATTAATGAGTTTAAACGAATAGCCGTGATAAGCTGTATCTTGTAAAGAAAATGGCAGTTCAACATCAGTCTTGATAATGGCTAAATCACGAGAAATACGACCTATTTCACTATTCTCTTTGATTGTTTCTCCTAACTTACCTTTTATCTCATCAGCGTGGGCAATAATATTATCAAACGATTGATATTCTTGAATGAGTTTAACAGCGGTTTTTTCTCCGACGCCTGGAATTCCAGGTAGGTTATCCGAACTATCTCCTCTAAGGCCTTTATAATCAATGATTTGCATTGGTTTAAAGCCATAAGTTTCTTCAACTAACTCTGGAGTCATAGGAAGAATATCTGATAATCCCTTTTTAATAATTTGGACTGTTGTTTTATCACTCACTAATTGTAAGAAGTCGCGGTCTGAGGTGTAAATTGAGATTTCATAACCTTCTTTTTCTGCGAGCTTAGCAACGCTTCCAGCGATATCATCTCCTTCAAAACCTTCTTCTTCAAATTGGAAAACACCAAAGGCATTAAGGAATTCTCTAGCAATTGGAAATTGCTTAACTAGATCTTCCGGAGCAGGCTTACGATTGGCTTTGTAGGTTTCAAGAGCGTCATGTCTAAAGTTATGTTTAGCCGCATCAAAAGCAACTATTATTCCTTCTCCTTCTTTTAAAGAAGAAACAATTTTATTGATCATATTGCTAAAGGCAAAAATTGCGTTTGTTGGTACGCCGTCTTGATTTCTCATTATTTCTTGACCAGCATACGCGGTTGCATAATAGGCTCTAAATAATAAAGAGTTTCCATCGATAATTGTTAATTTTGCCATGCTCTTACTCCTCTAATTTTTTGATGCTATCAGCTACGAATGATTCTTTTTCGTCTTTTTGTTCATAATGTCCTTTGACAAGAACAATTTCATTTTTATTCAAAAGGAGGAAAGATTCTTCGTAAACTCTAGAGAAAATGGTGACTTCCATTTCATCAGTTTCATCAAAGATTTTAATAAACGCCATGGTGGTGTTATTCTTTCTAACTTTGATGGTTTTCACATTTGTAATAATTCCACAAATGTTGATCGTCTTATTTGTTTCTCTAGCTTCGTTTAGTGGGACAACTTGATTTGCTTTAAGTAGATCTCTCTTATATTTAAGCGGGTTATCACTTAGCATTATTCCAAGTGCCTCATATTCTAAATTTAGGTTTACTAATGGAATATCGACATCTTTGAAGAATTGTTTTTGATTTTCTAAAGTTGCATCTAATATCAATTGTCCATTTTTATCATAAGATAATTCTGCAAGTTGATAGGCGTAGTGGAGAGTGTTTCTCATGCTAGCTCTAGAGTTATATAAAGAATCTAAAGAACCAGAATCGATAAATTTATTAATGTTAGTTTCACTAACTCCTAAGTTATACATTCTTGTGACAAAATTAAAGAAGTCGAGATATTCACCATTTAATATTCTTTCATCAATAACTTTGTTGATGATTAATTCTGTCATTCCTTTAATCATGTTTAAAGGACAAAGTAGTCCATTTTCAATTGTTATAAATCTTTTAGTGCTCTTATTGATATTTGGTGGATATATTTCATATCCTCTAGATTTAAGCTCTGCTAGATAATCTGTGAATTTATGATCAGTTGTTCCTCCACTTATCGTAAGGATTGAGGCATAAAATTCAAGCGGATAATGATATTTCAAATATGCCATACGGCAAGCGATAATCGCATAAACAACGGCGTGTGATTTATTAAATCCATAATCCGCAAATTTTAAGATATCACTAAACATTTTCTCGGCTTGTTTTTGATTATATCCATTTTTAATGGAACCATTAATAAAATCGACTTTAGAAGAAGCTAGAACATCTTTATCTTTTTTAGAGATTGCTCTTCTAAATAAGTCAGCGTGTTCAGGAGTAAATCCCGCCATCACTTGAGCGATTTTATTGACTTGCTCTTGATAGATTAATACCCCATATGTTGGTGATAAAATCTCTTTTAGAGATTCGCTCATATATTTAACAACGATTTTACCTTCTTTTTTATTCGCGTAGTCTTTGATATTATCCATTGGACCAGGTCTAAAAATAGATAAAAGAGTAACAATATCGTTGAATTCTTTTGGCTTTAAAATTTTAATCGCATTTCTCATTCCAGAACTTTCGATTTGGAATAGGCCAATAGTCTGTCCGCTTCTAATTAAAGAAATGCTATTTTCGTCTTCATAAGGTATTTCATAAAATGATAAATCAACACCTTTATTATCTTTGATGAGTCTAAGGCAATAATCAATAGTGGACAAGTTAGTTAAAGACAAGAAGTCCATTTTTAGGAATCCTTGTTCTTCTAAATAATCTTTCTCATATTGAGAAGTGTAATGGTCATCTAAATCAATTGTGACTGGTAAAACGTTAAACAAAGGATCTTTATTGATGATAATTCCTGCTGCATGTAAACCAGCTTGTCGAGAAAGTCCTTCGATTTTAGAAGCTAGAGAAACAATCTCTAAAAAATATTTATCGCTGTCGATTAATTTCTTAAACGCTGGAAGTTTTTTATATGCTTCTCTAAGTGTTAATTTATCAGTTATTGATTTACTAAGTAAATCTATATGTCGAGAAGGAATGTTATAAATTCTTCCTATATCACGTAAGGCTTGCTTTGCTTGAATGGTTTGAAAAGTAGCGATATTAGCAACATGTTCATTGCCATATTTATTTCTCATATAGTCGACCATTTTATCTCTAGCAGTATCCATGAAGTCGATATCAATATCAGGCATACTTTTACGAGCTTTATTCAAAAATCTTTCAAATTGTAAGTCGAATTTAAGAGGATCTACTTCAGTGATTCCTAAAGCATATGAGACAAGTGAACCAGCGGCGCTACCTCTTCCTGGGCCAACCAAAATGCCATTGTTTCTTGCGTAATTGACATAATCGCTAACAATGAGAAAATAATCTGCATATCCCATAGAGATGATGACTTCGAGTTCATTTTTAGCGCGCTCACAATGTTTTTTATCATCAATGCCAATTCTTTTTAACCCATCAAAAACATTTTTTTGTAATGCTTGGATGGAGTCTATAACAGGGTAAGGAATGATTTCTCCTCTTTTTTTGTGATAATCAAAAGTTGATGAATCAATTAAGTCTTTTGTTAATTTTAGTTCAGCTTTTGTGTAAATCTTAGAATAATATTCTAATGGATGGAAATATTTTTCCCCATTTTCTTTTTTGATTTCTAATTTTTCATCTTTATCAATTGCATCAACAATGGTGAGAATAATCGCGTCTTCTTTATTTTGGTATTTGATACGAGGGAAGGCGATGGTTTGATATTTATACTCTTTAGCAAACTTTCTCACTTTTTGAGCGTAGTCGAATTCATCTCTATTATTGATGTCTAAACCTAAATAGAACGAATCAACACTTTTATAAAATGAGACAAGATATTTTAGGAATTCTTCGTTTTCTGGATTAAACAGTTCCTTAAATTTATCGTGACTTGCTTCAATAATTCCAATTAACCCTTTATGCTCTTTTAAGTCATCTAAAGTTATATTTACTTTGCTTGCTTTTAAAGACAGTCTGATGAGATTTAAATATCCTTCTTCACTAACCGCGTAAATAACAAGATGAGTGTCATCAATAACAACCTCCATACCTAAAAGGTATTTCTTATTGATCTTATCCATGCTTTTAACAAAGCTAGGAACCCCGTAAAGAACATTTAAATCACTAATAGCGGCGCCATAAAAAGCACCCTTTTCTATAGAAGAAGCAATCTTATCCATAGTAAGGCCACTTTTTAGAAACGAATATTCGCTAATTATTCTTAAAGGTGCAAACATACTTATAGTATAGTCTTTTTATAGCATGAATAAAACTACCTATTAGTAAAATTTACAAGTAAAAAAATCAATAAGTCGACTTATTAAAAAGAGCCGCATTTAAGCGACTCATTTGTTATTTGATTAAAGCATCTAAGGCTGCAATGAATTTTGGAAGTTCATCAAGGGTGGCAATTTTTGCTCCACTTGCTTGTTTATGACCGCCTCCACCAAATTCAGCAGCGACCCCATTAATCACATAATCACGTGAACGGATGGATATTCTCCAACATGGTTCTTTTGGATCGGTGTCCTCAGTAATTGAGCACCAAATGTTAATTCCGGAAATGTTAGAAAATAGGTTAACGTTTTCTTTTCCTCTTTCAGTGGTAATCTTCAAATCCTTTTGAATCTTTTCATCAAGAACGTAATAGGCAACACCTTTTGGAGAAATTTTATAGTTATTGAGAATATGGGCTGTGACTTGTAAGTCATCGATATTCTTTAAGTACATATTTCCGTATATTTCGTTAAGATTGATACCACATCCTATAAGGAAAGAAGCAATCTTAAATGTGTGTGAGCTGGTACTTGAATATTGGAACCTACCAGAATCACCAACTAGAGCAATATAGAAATTTTTAGCGCTTTCTTCTTTGACAGCATATTTATGTTTGAAGTTTAAAATCATCGAGACCACTAATTCACTAGCAGCAGCTTTTGAAGTGTCAACGATATGAACATCAGCAAAGTCTTCAGTTTTTGGGTGGTGATCAATAACGATCATTTTTTCACCCTTTTGGAAGCGAGGATCAGCAATACGCGAAATGTTACCAACGTCAACGATGATGGAAAGGAATTTTTTATTAAACCAGCTATCGCTTTCTTTATCCATTTCTTGGAAGAGTCGTGGAGTAAAAGTAACATGATTATCACCAAAAACTTTTACTTCCTTTTCTGGGAAGTTATCTTTGATAAAGTGATATAAACCTAGTTGTGTGCCTAGGGCATCATAATCAGGCATGATATGTCTAAAAATTGCGATTCTATCATATTCACGAATCAGCTTTTCTACTTCTTTGAATTCGGATTTGAATCTTTTTCCGACTTCTAAAATTTCTAATTCTTTTTTCATTGTTATTTACCTATGGTCATGTGGTAGGCGTCTCTAGCAATCATTACTTCTTCATCAGTTGGAATAACTGCGACTTTGATTTTGCTATTTGGAGTTGAAATAAGACACTCTTTACCATGAATTGTGCTATTTAATTCTTCGTCAATTTCTACTCCTAATGCACCTTTAATTTGATCAACAACTTCTTTTCTAGTTCTTGGTTCATTTTCACCAATACCAGCAGAGAAGATAATGAGATCAGCACCGCCTAAACGGACATAATATTGGCCGATGAAATCAGCAATTCTTCTTATAAATAACTTATTTGTAAGAATCGCGTGTTCATTTCCTTCGTCAACTGCTTTTAAAACGTCTCTACTATCTGGACCAACCGTGGACATTCCTTTGAAGCCACTTTCTTTATTGAACATTTGATATACTTCTTCAGCGCTTTTTCCAGTGACTTTGACAACATAGTTGAAGACACTTGGATCCATGTCTCCAGTTCTTGTGCCCATCATGATTCCACCTAATGGTGTTAAACCCATAGATGTCGCCACACATTTACCGTTATTAATTGCGGTGATAGACGCTCCTGAACCAATATGGCAAGAGATAATTCTCTTTCCTTTGGTATCTTTTAAATATTTTTCACCTTCGAGGGCTAAATAATTGTGAGAGGTGCCGTGCGCTCCATAACGTCTAATGTCATATTTTTCACTTAATTCATATGGAATAGGGAAGACATAGTCTTGTGGTTCCATACTTTGATGATATGCAGTATCAAAAACCGCCACCATTGGGCAATTAGGTAAGACCGCTTTAAAGGCTCTAAAACATGTTAAGTGAGCAGCGTTATGAAGTGGAGCAAGAGGAATCAAAGATTCAATTTTTGCTTCAGTGTCACTATCAAATAGAGCGCTATGTGAGAAATATTTACCACCCTGGACAATTCTATGTCCAGCAGCTTTAATTTCGTCATAACTAGAAATGATGTTTTTTGCTAATAATTCATCAACAACTTTTTGAGCAGCAACTTTATGATTAGGAAAGCATGGTTCACTAACTTCTTTTTTGCCATCATATTTAATTGTGAAAATTCCTGAATCTAAACCAATTTTTTCACAATTACCAGAGCAAAGAACTTTTTCTTCTGGCATCTCATAAAGTTTAAATTTTAATGAGGAACTTCCTGAATTGATTGTTAATACTTTTGCCATATTAAACTCCTTATGTACCGTAAAAATTATCTCACAACTTCAATTATATTGAAAGTTAAAAAGAAAAGATATTTATCGTAAATATTGATATAGTTAATGTATGAAGAAAATTGATTTATCTTATCAAAAGAACGTTAGAGATCTCGGTGGATTAGTCGGATTTAACGGAAAGAAGGTTAAATTTGGTAGGCTATATCGAGGTGGTTTTCTTGGCCGTGTTAGCGATAATGACATCAAATTAATTAACTCACTTCGACTTACGGATATTGTTGATTTTCGTAGTAGTGTTGAATATCTTTCTCGTCCTGATTATGTCTTTATGGGTGTGAAATATCATAATTTCCCCGCTCTTGATGAATCCAATGACGATAATCTTAAAACCAAAAATGATTTTGATGATAGCAATTTATTATGGTTTTTAGGTGAATCAGTTGATGGCTTTGGCCACATGCATCGAATTTATCCCGAGTTACTATTGACTCCAAAAGGAATAGAAGCATATAAAAACTTTTTTAAAGTTTTACTAAATGATAATAGAGTCGTCTATTTTCATTGTTCTCAAGGAAAAGATCGCGCTGGATTAGCGTCATTTTTGCTTGAAACTGCCTTAGGTGTTTCTTTAGAAGATACGAAAACTGATTATCTTTTAACTAATGAAGCGATGGAAGGCAAAATCATTACGTATAAACAGATGCTTAAAGACAAACCTTATTATAATGTTGATTATGAACAAGCGTTGATTGATGTGTTCTCTGCTAGAATTGAATATCTTAACCACGCGATTGAAGAAGTTGAAAGACATTGCGGAAGTGTTCTTAATTATATAAAAAACATCCTGGAAGTGGATGTTAATCGTCTTAGAAGATTATATTTAGAATAAGAACAACCTAAAGGTTGTTTTTTATAACAATTTCTCAATTTGAGAATCACTATAAACAGTAATTCCATTAGCCTCTAGTAATCTAGTGGTAATTCCTTTTCCTTTGATGAGCTTTCCATCAAATTTGCCATTATGAATCTCGTTTACCCCACAGCTAGGAGAAGCATCTTTAAGAATTGCTTTTTCAATGTGGAGATATTTACAAATGTTGAGCGCTAAAAGAGCGCCTTCCTTATATTGTTTGCTGACGTCTTGTCCATCTTTATTAATGACTTTGTCTTTGACAATTTCACTAGGTGTGCGTGGGGTTTTTAACCCTCCTTCAACTTCAGGACAAAAAGGGACAAGCTCATATTTTTCGAGTAATTCTTTAATTAAAGGATTATATTGGCTTTTCCCATCGTATCTCACCTTGTCACCAACTAAACAGGCACTTATAAGTATTTTTTCCATAACCTTAGTTATTTTATATTTGTTAGAAATGCTATTCAATATATAATGTTTTTTGGTATGAAGAATTTCTTTTACAAAGTAAATGACAAAGAATATGAAGTGATCGTCACTCATAAAAGAATTAAGAACATTCATTATCGATTTAAAGATGATAAGTTCTATATTTCTTGTCATCCATTCGTTGGTAGGCACACTCTTATTAATGGTCTAAATCAATTTGGAGAAGGTCTCATCAAGCGTTCCAGCAAGGAAAAACCAATCGGAGATAATTATATCTATCTATTTGGTGAAAAATATATCATTAATACAAGTGGCAAATTGTCATTATCTGGCTATAAAGAAATTAATTATAAAGACCATGATGATTTATTAAAGAAATTAAAACCTATCTTTAAAGACATCATCACTCAAAGAGTTAGATATTATGAAGGACTAATGAATGTTCCTTCTTATACGATCAATGTTAGAAATATGACTTCTCGATATGGAAGCAATTCGAAATATAGTAAAAACATCAACTTTGCTTTCACTCTCATCCATTATTCATTTGCAATTATTGATTCAGTGGTAGTTCATGAATTAGCACATATCCTAGTGTTTAACCATTCAAAGAAATTTTATGATGTAGTATATAAATATTATCCAGATTACGACTCATGTCACACCAAACTTAGAAAAGGAGTATTCAAATGATTAAAGCAATTACTTCTAAAGACAATCCTAGAGTGAAATTTGCATACTCACTCAAAGAAAACAAATACCGTAAAATTCATAAAATGTTTTTAGCCGAGACTTTGAAGTCTCTTGAAATGGCGTTAGCTCAAAATCTCGTAGTGGAAGTTTTCGCTAGTGAATATATTGATTTACCAGAAAATATCCCTTTGAATTTGGTGAGTGAAGATATATTAAAAAAGCTTAGTAGTAATGTTAATCCTGAGGGCGTTGTCTTCATTGCCAAAATGGATGATAAAGAGGTTAAAGAACCAAACAAAATTCTTTATCTTGATGAAATTAGTGACCCAGGTAATATGGGCACATTAATTAGAACTGCTTTAGCTTTTAATTATGACTTAGTGCTTACTAGTGAAAACTGTGTCTCCGTTTATAATGATAAAGTTATTAACTCTTCTAAAGGTGCGATATTTGCTATCCCAGTTAGAAAAGGTAAATTAAGTGATTATAAAAATACGCATCAAATCATTGTTAGCGATTTATCTAAAGATGCGATTGATTTTAATAATTTAAAGCTTGAGAAACGTTTCGTACTCGTCCTTGGTAATGAATCTCATGGTGTTTCTAAAGATAGCAAAAAACTAGCGACTAATTCTGTGATTATTCCAATTAGTAACATTGATTCCCTCAATGTTTCGGTCGCCGGTGGAATCTTAATGAATAAAATTCATTAATACATCTATCTTCTATCCTTAGTTAAGTATTAATATAAAAGGGGAAATGAAATAACATTTCAAAACCCTTTTTTTGTGATATACTTTTTAACTGATATAAAGGTGCATAGAGTTATGGAAAACAAAAATATTAATGAAATTTATTCTCTAGCAATGAATGAAATTCAGCAATCAGAAGACACCAACAAGCTTCAAGAGTTGAAAATTAAATTCCTTGCTAAGAAAAGTGTCCTTTCTTCCTTGATGAGTGAGCTAGCAAATTTACCACCAGAAGAAAGAAAAGAATTTGGTAAAAATTTAAATGATGTCAGGAATCGCATCAGTGAAGAACTCGCAAAAAAAGAAGCCGAACTTCGTAAAAACGAACTTGATAAAAAACTTAAAAGTGAAACTATCGATATCACTCTTCCTAGTAGAAAAGTAGAACTAGGTGGTCAAAATCCATTTTATGTGGTCAAAGATGAAATTACAGACATCTTCCTCAACATGGGATTTGAAGTAGCTGATGGTCCAGAAGTGGAAACTGATTTGTTTAACTTTGAACTCTTAAATATTCCAAAAGACCATCCTGCTAGAGACATGCAAGACACCTTTTATATTTCCGATAATGTTCTCTTAAGAACACATACCTCTCCTGTTCAAGCACATGTCATGCAAGAAGCAAATGGTAAACCAATTAGAATTATTTGTCCTGGTAAAACTTATCGTCGCGATGATGATGATGCGACTCATAGTCATCAATTTGCTCAAATCGAGGGACTTGTAATTGATAAAAATATAAATATTGGCCATCTTAAAGCCACGTTAGAATTATTTGCCAAAAAGATGTTTGGTGAGAAACGTGAAATTCGTCTTAGACCTTCATATTTCCCATTTACTGAACCTAGTGTTGAAGTTGACATCACCTGTGCTAATTGTGGTGGAAAAGGTTGCTCAATGTGTAAAGGAACTGGCTATATTGAAATTCTTGGTGGTGGAATGGTCCATCCAAATGTTTTAAAGATGAATGGTTATGATCCTGATGAATATAGCGGTTTTGCCTTTGGCATTGGTATTGAAAGAGTGGCTATCCTTAGATTTGGTATCGATGATATCCGCAGATTTTATCAAAACGATGTAAGATTCTTACATCAATATCGTCGAAAGGCTTAATGGAGGTATCATCATGTTAGTTAGTGTTAAAGAACTCAAAAAATACGTTGATTTAAATGATTTAACTAGTGAAGAAATCGCTAACGGTTTAACTTTTGCGGGTATTGAAGTCGAAGAAGTTAGTAAGCTTGCTAGTGGAACTAATCTAGTTATTGGACACATTCTCGAATGTGAAAAGCATCCAGATAGTGATCATCTCCATGTTTTAAAAGTTGATTTAGGAGATAAGGTAGAACAAATCGTATGTGGCGCTCCTAATGCTAGAAAGGGATTAAAAGTCATTGTTGCTCGTGTCGGCGCCAAACTCCCTGGAGGAGAAATTAAAGCTTCTTCTATTAGAGGAGTGGAATCAAACGGAATGTGCTGTTCCCTTCTTGAACTTGGTGTCGATAGTAAATATTTAAGCGAAAAACAAACATCGGGAATTGAAGAATTACCAGAGTCTGCTCCTATTGGAGAGAAAGATGTTTTAGGTTATTTAGGCCTAGATGATGAAGTCTTAAATTTAAAGATTTTAGCCAATCGTCCAGACTTATTATCCTTATATAATGTTGCTAAAGAAGTTGGAGCCATTTTTAATAGAAAAGTTAATATTCCAACTTTTAAAGTTGATGATAATTTTAAAACTGATTTAGTGGTTGGATCAAAAACAGACAAATGTTTACAATTCGCTGGTCGCGAAATAAATGACATTGTTATTAAAGATTCTCCTAAATTCATGAAAGAAGCATTAAGAGCGATGGGTATTAGAAGTATCAATAACATTGTTGATATTGGTAACTATGTCATGCTTTTAACTGGTCAACCATTACACATGTATGATAAAGATAAACTTGATAAACATGAATTAATCGCTAAAGATGATTTAAGTGTTAATTTTGTTGCTCTTGATGAAAAAACATACGAAGTAATTCCTGGTGATATTGTTATTACTTGTAATAACAAAGCGATGTGTTTAGGTGGAGTAATGGGCTCTAAAGAATGCGCGGTAGATGATAAGACTAAAAATATCTATATCGAATCTGCTTTCTTTGATGGAGCTTCAATTCGTCACACTTCATCTCGCTTAGGACTTAGTAGTGAATCATCTTCTCGTTTTGTAAAAGGGACAAATCGTTATCAAGCCCTTGATGTTATTAACTTTGCCTCTTATTTGATTAAAGAATATTGTGAAGGCAAAAAATTCTCTAATATCGTCAATTATTTAGATAAACCAGAAGTAGTGAGAGAAATAAAATGTTCCACTAAACGCATTAATAATCGTTTAGGAACTGAGTTCTCTAAAGAAGAAATGATGAGTGTTCTTAACAAGCTTCATTTTGATGTTAAAGATTCTTCTAGTGATGAATTTTTGGTTAAGGTTCCTTCATTTAGATTAGATGTCTTTAATGAAGCTGATATTTCTGAAGAAATAATTCGTTTATTAGGATTTGATCACGTGAAGAGTGTTTTACCTACTTTAGATGTGAGAGTTGGTGGACTTACTACTCAGCAATATCGCTTAAGACAGATTCGTGAATCATTAAGAGGAATTGGCCTTGATGAATGCTTAACCTATTCACTCCTTTCTAAAGAAAATAGTAAAAAATTTAATTTATTAAATGATGAAGAACATTATGAACTTCTTAATCCATTAACCGATGAAAGAGAAGTATTTAGGACACACATCCTTTATGCTTTGCTTGAATCCGCTAGTTATAATTTCAACCGTCAAAACAAAGATTTAGCCTTATTTGAGACTTCTAATATGGTGTCTCTTTCTAGTAGAAGCGAACACCTCGCGATTGTTTTATGCGGCAATTATTTAAAACGTGAATTAATGGAAAAAGAACCATATGATTTCTATCACATGAAAGGAATTGTTGAAGACATATTTACCCTTCTTGGAATTGAACAATCTCGATATAGATTTGAACGTTATAGTAGCGACAAAGACGAACTCCATCCAGGTAAGAGCGCGAAAATCATCTTCCAAAATGAATGTGTTGGTGTCTTTGGCGAACTCCATCCAGTAGCCTTAAAATCCTTGGGATTAAAAGGTAACGTGATTGTTTTAGAAATGAATTTAGATCCACTTTTAAATAGTAAAGTTACCATCAGTAAAATGAGTCCTATTTCTAAATTCCCAAGCGTTAATCGTGACCTTGCCTTTATTATTAATAAAGATGTAGCGGCAAGTGACATCATTAAACTCGTGAAGAAAAACGGTAATAGCCTTGTTAAGGATGTTAAAATCTTTGACGTTTATGAAGGCGAAAACATCTTTAAAGGCTTTAAGAGTGTCGCTATTTCTATCTCTTTAAGTAAAGAAGGTACTTTAACTGACAAAGAGATTAATGACACCCTTGATAAGATTAAATTTGAATTAGGAAAAGTCTATAACGCACAACTAAGAATGTAATATGAAAATCAATCGCCTCTTATTTAATAATAAGGATTATGTGATTGAAGAAGATTTAGACTTTTCAGACGTTACATTAGATCCTACTCATATTCGTAAAATCAATTCCGCTCATGTAAAAGTGAGTGGCTTTGATTATGAAGACTACTTAATCTTGAATATCGAGCTAGATGCAAATGTGACTTCTGTTTGTTCATATACATTAGAAGATCTCCCCTACAAGGTTCATCTTAAAACCGCTTTATCTTTCTCTTACGAAGAAGAGGAAGACGTTATTCAAATTGATGGTCCGATATTTGAACTAGACCCATATCTACTTGATTTGATCATCTCTGAAGTACCTTTAACATTAGTAAAAAAAGGAGCGAAATTACCAAGTAGTGGGAAAGATTATCGTGTTTTAAGTGAAGACGAATATAAAAAAGAGCAAGAAAATAAAGTTGATAGTCGTTGGGCGAAGCTAGACGACATAGATTTATAAAATAATTGCTTTGCAATTAAGACTTAAAATTATCGTCCTATAACTGGGCGATTTTTTATTGAAAAATAATTTAATTTCTATATTGCATATAAGAAACAAATCGAATAAAATATAGTCAAGTGGTAAAAAGTGGGAGAAAGTGGTAATGTTCTTTGGTAGTTACGAACACACTCTTGATGACAAAGGTCGACTTCTCCTTCCTAAGAAAATTAAGGAAGGTTTAATTGATTCATCATTTTTATACATCTTAAAGGGTTTTGAAGGCTGCTTGTCAGTTTATGGAAAAGAAGAATTCGTCAAACTCACCAAAGAATGTGAATCCATTTCTTTCAATAAAAAGAATTCTCGTACTTATCTCCGTTTAGTTCTCTCTTCTGTAGTTGAACTTAATGTTGATAAGATTGGAAGAATTCAATTACCTACTCAAATATTAAATAAATATCAAATTGGTAAACAAGTGACCATTATCGGAGTGGGAGATCACTTCGAAATCTGGGATTTGAATAAATTCAACGATTATCAAACTGAGGCTAATGAACACTTCGAAGAGATTGCAGAATCATTAGACAAAAATGATGAATAATGAACACATCCCAGTACTTCTAAATGAAGTTATAGATGGACTTAACATCAAAAAAGATGGAACTTACTTAGATCTCACTCTAGGAAGAGCGGGTCATAGTAGTGAAATACTTAAGCGAATTGATAAAGGACTATTAATTGGAGTCGATCAAGATGATGAAGCGATTGAAAAAAGTAGAGTCCGCTTAAGTGAAATTAGAGATAACTTCATTCTAGTAAGAGACAATTTCGTCAATATTGATTCTATCTTAAGCAATCTGAAGATTGATAAAGTTGATGGAATATTAATGGATCTCGGTGTTAGCTCTCCTCAATTTGATGATCAAAGTCGTGGATTCTCCTATCGATATGATAGCGAGCTCGACATGAGAATGGATAAAAGGAAAGAATTAACCGCTAAAAAAGTTGTTAATGAATATCCTCTAGAAGAATTAGTGAGAATATTTAACGAATATGGAGAAGAAAAATATTCATATTCAATCGCTAAAAGGATTGTAAGTGAAAGAGAAATTCATCCAATAAATACAACATTTGAATTAGTTGACATCATTAAGCGCAGTAAGCCGATGAAAGAATTAAATAAAGTTGGTCATCCTGCTAAGCAAATCTTCCAAGCCTTAAGAATTGAAGTGAATGATGAAATTAATGTTCTCAAAAAAACATTAATAAAAGCATTGAATCACTTAAATCATAACGGAAGACTTGCAGTCATCACCTTCCATTCTGGCGAAGACAAAATTGTAAAAAAATTATTTAAAGACTTAACAGTCGTTGAAGGTAATCGATACGATTTACCAATTGAAAGTAAAAAAGTTGACTATCTACTCATCACTAAAAAAGGAATTAAACCTAGTGAAGAGGAGATTAAAAATAATCACCGCTCAACTAGTAGCGTATTAAGAATTATCGAAAAGATTTAAAAGGAGGCACAAATTATGATCGCTAAAAACAAGCTCTACAAACATCATAAGAGTAAAGCGGTTTTAGTGTTCCGTAATTTCTCCATTCTTTTTTCGGGCTTAGTCGCTATTGCAGCGATAGTAGCAATTCCAACCTACATTAACGCTTCTCGTATCAGTGAAACCAAGGCTAATGAATTAAACGTAGTCGAGAAAGAAGTGAAAGATGTTGATGAAGAAAAAGCCACTCTAGAAGAGGAAAAGCTACTCACTATTAACTAAGTTTAAAACTTGATCCCCCTCAGGTTTTAGTCTAGGTTCGCCTAGACTTTTTTATTGTCATCAATTAACAATATGTTGTTAATGAAACCCATATAATGTAGAATAAATCCAGTATGAAAAAGAACACAATTGCTTTAGAGATATCACATAAATATATCAAAGTGGCGTCTGGCTTTGTTCAAGATGACAAAGTTTTTCTCCAATTTGCGAAAAAAATACCAATTAACCATCTGATTGAAAATGGCGTTATTAAAGAGAAAAATGCTTTAATAAATGAACTTAGTAGAATCAACCCAGTTGTTGATCAAGAGTTTTTGGTTAACCAATTAATTAATAATGTTTCTTTGATTCTTCCTCCATATGGCTTAGAAGTTTATCAAACTCACCAGATGACTTCAGTCATTTCTAGTGAGAAAGTTATTAATGAATTAGATATTAAAAATATCTACTCGATTATTAGGAATAAAAAACTTCCAGTAGATAATGAATTAATCGATATCATTCCCGAAGCTTTCTCTATTGACAATGGCAATATGTATGCACAAGCACCAATAGGTAAAACTAGTAGCGCTATTACCGCGTACACAAAAGTCTACACTGTTCCAAAAAGAATCAACCAAGAATATAGCGAAATCTTAAAAGGTGCAAATATTCAAATTAATCGAAAGATTGTTTCTTCTTTTGCGAGTAGTGAATTACTTGCCACTTATAGTGACACACCAAGTAATTATTTCTTAATTGATATCGGTAGTGCTTCTACTTCTGTTTCCTTAATAGGAAAAAAGACATTGTTAGCATCTCGAAGTTTCTCTTGGGGTGGAGATAATATCACTGACCGTATCGTTTCAAGCTTCAACATCAATGAAATGGAAGCTGAAAAAATCAAAATCTTATTTGGGTTAGATAAGCGTCAACTCAAATTTAAATATCCAGTCTGTGATTTTGAAACTGAAGAAGGTAAAAATATCCACTTTGTGGAAGAACTCAATTCCATCATTGAAATTGAATTAGAAGAATTTTATAAGATGCTTATGGTTGCAGTTGAAGAACTCGCCAAAGCATATAATGTCTCTGATTATTTATCCATGCCAATTTATCTTATAGGTGGAGGAAGCAAATTAAACGGACTTATTCCTTATTTATTAAATAAGGAACATTTCACAAATATCATGGCCGTTTCTCCTAAAACTATCGGTGGCCGTGATCCAAGCTTATTTGCCTTAATCGGGGCAATCTATATTACAAATAAATATCCAAATACGAAAAGCGTAGATAAAGTAAACACTGTTAACGTTTCTAGGGAAGAGTAGGAGAACAGACAATGGAAAATTATGATTTAGATAATTTTGAACCAGCAGCAAGGATTGTTGTTATCGGTGTTGGTGGCGCCGGTAATAACGCTGTCAATCGCATGATCGATGAAGAAATTAGTAATGTTGAATTCTATGTTGCTAATACAGATAAACAAGCTCTTGCTAGTAGCAAAAGTAAGAATCGAGTAATCTTAGGCGAATCTCTTACTGGTGGGTTAGGCGCTGGTGGAGAACCAGAAATGGGTGAACAAGCTGCCGAAGCGAGTGCTGATGATATCCGCGAAATTGTTAAAGATGCAAATATGGTCTTTATTGCCGCTGGTATGGGTGGAGGAACTGGTACTGGAGGAGCTCCAGTTGTTGCTCGAATTGCTAAAGAAGCAGGCGCCCTTGTTGTTGCTATTGTCACACGTCCTTTCTCCTTTGAAGGAAAGAAAAGAACTGTTAATTCGATTGATGGATTAAATAAACTTAAGACTTGTGTTGATTCACTTATTGTCGTTAGTAACGACAAACTCTTAATCACCAATGGCAATACTCCAATTAGCGAAGCCTTTAACCAAAGTGATAAAGTTTTAGCAAGAAGTGTGAAGACTGTTGTTGATCTTATTTTGCTTCCTGCGATTATCAATCTTGATTTTGCTGATGTCAGAAACACCTTAAAAGATAGTGGTGTTGGTTTAATTGGTTTTGGAACTGGAAGCGGACCAAATAGAGCTAAAGAAGCTGCAACTAACGCGGTCTCTTCTCCATTATTAGAAGCCTCTATCGGAGGTGCTCGTAGAGCGATTGTTGCGATTACCTGTGGCACACAAGTAAACCTATTTGAAGCACAAGAATGTGTTAACCTACTCATTGATGCAGCAGGTAACAACATTGATGTTAAATTTGGCATCACAATTAATGACCAATTAACTGATGAAATTTTAGTGAGTGTAATCGCTAGTGACTTTGAAAACGATGTTGATTTTACTGCTCAAACGTTCACTTCTCCTCTCCAAGTCGAAAAAGAAGATCAAGAAGTTAATGAGCTTGAAGAAACCGCAAAACGCGAACACGAAAGATATCTTGAAGAAGATTCAATCATCCCAAATTTCTTGAAAGAAAAATAGAAATAAAAATTAATGAAAAAGAGCGACTTCGCTCTTTTTTTGTGCTCGCATGTATGCAATAATATCTAAGATATTGTATTAAACGATTATTTTTAATATCAAATCAATAACCTAAGAAAGGAAATTGCCTATGGATTATAAAGATACGTTACTAATGAATAAATCCAACTTTGAGATGCGAGGTAATCTTAATCAAAAAGAACCTTTATTAGTTTCAAAATGGAAAGAAGATAAACTTTATGAAGAGATGAATTTAAATCGTAAAGACGCAATAGAATTCGTTCTTCATGATGGTCCACCTTATGCAAACGGGGATATGCACTGCGGACATATGCTCAATAGAATCCTAAAGGATTTTGTTATTCGTTATAAAAATATGAATGGATTTAAAACTCCTTTTGTCTTTGGCTGGGATACACATGGTCTACCAATTGAAAATCAAGTTACAAAGAGTGGCGTTAATCGTAAAACCACACCGATCGTAGAATTCAGAAAGAAATGTGAAGAATATGCTCTTAAACAAGTTGAAAGACAAAAAGAACAAATTCGTCGACTTGGTTTAGTTGGTGATTTTGATAATCCATATATCACTTTAAAAAAAGAATATGAGGCAATGCAAATTAACGCCTTCTCCAAAATGGCGTTGCGTGGCCTTATTTATAAAGGATTAAAACCTGTTTATTGGTCTCCAAGCTCTGAATCTGCTCTAGCAGAAGCGGAAATTGAATATGCTGATGTCTTATCTCATTCAATTTATGTTGCTTTCCCTGTTAAAGACGGCAAAGGTGTCATTGATAACGATGCTCGCTTAGTCATTTGGACAACAACTCCATGGACTTTACCTGCTAATTTAGCTATTAGTGCCCATCCTGATTTTATATACGGCGTTTATTCTACCTCTAACAGAGGTAAACTCGTTTTCTTAAAAGAATTTGAAGAATCTTTAAGTAAAGAATTAGGTTTAGAAGATGTCAAATTGTTAAAAGAAGTCAAAGGTAGCGAACTCGAATTCGTGGTTTGTAAACATCCTTTCTATGATCGTGATTCTTTAGTGATAAATGGAACTCATGTCACTAATGACGCTGGTACGGGATTAGTTCATACCGCTCCAGGACACGGTGTAGAAGACTATCAAGTCTGTTTAAAATATCCTGGACGTGGCTTAGAACCATATTGTCCTGTTGATGAAAAAGGATTTATGATGCCTGGAACTGGTGAAGGAATTGAAGGTCTTTTCTATGAAAAGGCTAATGATGCAGTTTTAGCAATTATCAAAGACAATGGTAGCTTGCTTAAACACACAACTTTCACCCACTCCTATCCTCACGATTGGAGAACTGGTAAACCATTAATCTTTAGAGCAACTTCCCAATGGTTCTGTTCAATTGAGCCAATTAGAGATGAATTAATCAAAATTATTCATGAAACCAAATGGTACCCTGCTTGGGGTGAAAATCGTATGGTTAATATGATTAAAGACCGCGCTGATTGGTGTATTTCTCGTCAAAGAGCGTGGGGTGTACCAATTCCAATCTTCTATAATGAAGATGGTTCGCCAATAATTGATGAAAAAATCTTCAAGCACGTCGAAGAATTATTTAGAAAACATGGTAGTAACATTTGGTATGAAAAAAGTGCTAAAGAATTACTTCTAGAAGGATATAGTAATCCTCATTCTCCTAATGGAGAATTCACTAAAGAAAACGACATCATGGATGTTTGGTTTGATAGTGGTTCTTCTTGGAATGGAGTATTAGTGGATCGAGGAATTAAATATCCAAGTGATTTATATCTTGAAGGTAGCGATCAATATCGTGGTTGGTTCAATGCTTCCTTAATTGTTTCTGTTGCCTGTAATCACGTCGCTCCTTTTAAAGCGGTTACCAGTCACGGCTGGGTTTTAGATGAACATGGCGAACAGATGCATAAATCTAAAGGCAATGGTGTTGATCCTGTAAAAATCGCTAATATCTATGGAGCAGATATCCTTCGACTTTGGACTGCTTCTATTGATTATCAACAAGATGTCCGTATTGGTGAAAACCTCATCAAGCAAGTAGCGGAGCAATATCGTAAAATTAGAAACACTCTTAAATTTATCTCTTGGAATTTAGTGGATTATGATGTGAATAAACCTGCTAAAGAATTCTCTTTAGTGGATCAATACATCTTAGCGAAACTCAATCGTTTAGTAAAAATTACTAAAAATAGCTTTGATAGATATGATTTTAGTAGCGCCACCATGGAAATCCTTAACTTCTGTTCTTCAGAATTAAGTGCCTTCTATTTAGATATTTCTAAAGACAGTTTATATTGCGATAGTAAAGACTCTCTTAGACGTAATCAAATTCAAACTGTCTTATATAAAGTCGGAGAAACTCTTTTAAGAGTTTTAAACCCAATTCTTCCATTCACCATGGATGAATTCAATCTAAATCTTCCTGGTGAAAGAAAGAAAAATGTGCAATTGCTTGATTATCCAAGTTATATAGATCGCGATGATTCTATTTTATTTAATGAATATGAAAAAGTTATCTCTCTACGCAAGGATGTTTTAAAAGCGTTAGAGGAAAGTAGAAATAACAAGATTATCGGTTCTGCTCAAGAAGCATTCGTTTCTATTGAAATCACTGATAAAGAAGTAAAAGAAGTCATTAATAAATTCTCTAAAGAAGAATTAGCAACCTTATTTGTTGTTAGCGAAGTGTCTATAGAATCTAATTTAGATTCTACTCAATATGAAGTAAGTAAAGTTTTAATTAAACATCACAACGGCAATTTCTGCTCAAGATGTTGGAATTATTCTAAACTCGCTCTTATTCAAGAAGATGGCACCTATTTATGCCCAAGATGTCAGAAAGTGATTCATAAATAATGAAAGAAAAATTTAAAAAATATAGTCTTTGGTTTTTAAAATCCTTTATTTGGCTTGGGATATTAGTTTTAACTTTGGATTTAATTTCTAAGTTAGCGGTTGTGATGAATAAAGACTATATCCGTTCTCAAGGTGGAATAGTCCTAATCAACAATTTCTTACGAATTAATTATGTAATTAATAATAAGATGGTGTTTGGAATTGATTTCGCTGGAAGTAATAATGCAAACCGCATTGTCTTCTGTGTTTTAGCCTTAGCGATATGTACAGGTATCATTATTTATCTCGTGAAAAAGTGGGATAAAACTGACAAGATGTTTAAAGCTTGTTTTATGATGATAATTGCTGGTGCTTTAGGTAATGTTATTGACCGCTTATTTTATTCTCCAGAATTTTTAGGAAACCCAGTTAACGGTGTCGTTGACTGGATTGATTTCTATGGTGTTTGGAAGTTCAATTTCAATATTGCTGACTGTGCGGTAGTAATCGCTGCAATCATGTTAGTTATTTATATTATCGTTATCGAATTAGTCGCTTACCTTAAAGAAAATAAAGATAAACCTAAGACTATAGAGAAAAAAGAAGAAAAGGGTAAAGTCCTTTCTAAAACCGAAAAGAAAAAGAACGAATTCATTGAGAAAAAAGATGAATAAATTTATCGTTGATTCTTCTAACATAGGACTTAGATTAGATAAATTTTTATCTAATGTTTTAAACGAACTCTCAAGAACTCATATTAGTAAAATTATTGATGAAGGTAATGTTAAAGTTAACGGCAAAACCGCTAAAGCATCATTAAAATTAAAAGAGGGCGATGAAGTTAATATCGAAGTCCCTGAAGTAAAAGAATTAAACATTGAAAAAGAAGACATTCCTTTAGATATTGTTTATGAAGATAAAGACATTTTAATTATTAATAAACCTCAAGGAATGGTGGTCCATCCTTCTAATGGACATTATGAACATACTTTAGTGAATGCGATATTATATCATTGCGGCGATCTTAGTGGGATCAACGGAGTTATTCGCCCTGGTATTGTGCATCGTATTGATAAAGACACAAGTGGGTTAATATGTGTTGCTAAAAATGACACTGCTCACCTATTTTTAGCCGAGCAACTTAAAGACCACACAATGAGTAGAACTTATACCGCTTTAGTTAGAGGTGTCATTCAAGAAAATAGTGGAGAAATTAATCTCCCAATTGGTAGAGACCCAGCAAATCGACAAAAAATGGGTGTTACTCGTTCTAATAGCAAAGAAGCAATTACCTATTTTAAAGTCCTAAAAAGATACAAAGAGCACACTCTTATTGAGTGCCGTTTAAAAACTGGAAGAACTCATCAAATAAGAGTTCATCTATCTTATATTGGCTATCCAGTTGAAGGTGATCCACTTTACGCTGGTAAGAAATATGATTCGCTATATAAAAAAGGTCAGCTTTTAGTAGCGACCTCTTTAAAACTTATTCATCCAACTACTCATATAGAGATGGAATTTAATATTGATTTACCAGACTACTTCAAAGAAGTACTCAATCATTTAGAGGAATAATTCTTAAAATTCTTCTTCACCAATTTATCGTATTCTTCTTGTCCAACTTTCTTAAGGAGGACTTTTTTAAATTCATCGACTTTTTTACCAGCTCCACTAGGGAATTCAAGACCATATTTTTCTTCTAGAGCTTTCTTTTCTAACAGAAAAAAGTATCTAGCAATACAACTAGCAAGAGCGACACTTGGGAATCTTGATTCTCCTTTTGTTTTAAAGGAAATGCCCTTAACAACTGGTTCATTTTTATCGTTTAGATAAGAATAATACTTATCTTCACTAACGAATTGATCAACGTAAATAGCAATCACGTCTATATATTTTTTGTGAAGATTATATAAGGCACGATTATGCATTTTAGCCTTCAGGCTATTTAAGTTCTCTCCCTTAAGAATCATCTCGTTATATTTGCTATTTGGAAGCGTTAATTTTGAATATTCAAACTCTTTGATGAGTAGAGGAGCAATTTCTAAGATTTTTTTATCTGTTAATTTCTTACTGTCAGTAACCCCTAATTCATGTAAGCGTGAAAATTTGAATTTTGGAAGATAAGCAGCAACCACAATCATTGGGAGAAGATAATCTCCAACCCCAACTTCATCACTTCCGATTTGTTCGTCAATATCCACATAGTGGAGTTCTTCTTTTTTGCTCTTGGAATTATCTAATAGAGTTACACTCCATTTTTCTGCTTCCTCTTTAGCGGTCTTGCCTTTAAAGATAACACTTCTTTTACTTTTAGTTGATGAATATCCAGTAATTCTAGTTCCGTTATATTCACTAACAAAATCAACATAGTCACCGCTACTAGGAATCATAAAGGAAGAATATGCTTCTTTAATTTTATTAAAAGTTTCTAAATCAACTTTGATTGTGATGCTTTTTTCACTCATATAAAATAGTCTACTTGTTTATCGAACAATATTAAAGCACTTGTTTACAATGCTAAAGATTATGAGTTTTGCTATTAATAAGGTATACTATGTATTGAAAGCGAATAAAATTATCATGTTAAACGCGTATAGTGTCCTTCAATTTCCTCTCATCCAAGAGAAGATTTTAGAATATTCAAAAACCGAATTAGGAAAAGAACTTATCTCTAATTTAAAGATGAGCACTGATAGAGAAATAGTCGTCTCCTCCTTAAAGGAACTTGATGAAATGATGACTCTTGTTTCTCGATATTCTTCTCTTCCTATTAGCAGTAGTGTTCATATTTTGCGTTTAATTGAATTAGCAAAAAAGACCGCTTTATTAACTCCAGATGATTTATATCACGTCCAAAACGATATCGTAATTAGTAACAAAATCATTGAAACATTTAACAATATTTCTGCTGATTTCCCTCTTATAAAAGAAAGAATCGAGTCGATGAAAGACCTTTCTAGCTTAGAAAAGGCAATTAAAAGAGTTATTACTCCTTCTTTAACCGTTAGTGATAACGCTTCTTTAGAACTAAAAGAAATTAGATCAAAGATTAAATCTTTAGAGGCAAGTTTAAATTCTAAAGTATCAACTCTAGCCTATCATTATTCTGATTATCTTAGCGATAATAACGTCACAATAAGAGATGGCCATTTCGTTTTGCCGGTTAAAACTGCCTATAAAAATAAGGTCTTAGGAATTATCTATGATATCAGTGATAGTGGCAACACGACTTTTATTGAACCTCTTGAATTAGTGCAGCTAAATAATGACATCGCTACTAAGAAGATTATGGAGAATGAAGAGGTTAGAAAAATCTTAAAAGAGTTGACTTCTTTAGTCTTACTTCAAGAAAGTGAGGTTATCCATAATAACAAAGTTATTGGCTATCTCGACTTTTTAAATGCTAAAGCAACGTATGCCTTAAATAATAATCACGTCATTGCCTCTATTAGTGATAAACAAGAATTTCATGTTAAAAGGGCGAGACATCCTTTACTAGATGAAAGAAGTGTAATTAGTAACGATTACCATTTAGATGAAGAAAAAAGAATTGTCGTGATTTCTGGACCTAATGCGGGAGGAAAAACAGTTTCTTTAAAAACCGTTGGATTATTATCAATGATGAATCAATGCGGTTTAGCTTTACCAATTGAAGAAGGTAAAATTGGTGTTTTCAATCATATATACCTTGATATTGGTGATAACCAATCAATTAGTGATAATCTTTCTACTTTCTCAGGACATATGAAACATATTTCTGAGATTTTAGACGTTTCAAAAGCAAAAGATTTAGTGCTACTTGATGAGCTAGGTACTGGTACTGATCCTAAAGAAGGAGAAGTTATCGCTCTTACCATTGTAAAAGAGTTAGAAAAACGTCATTCTTTGGCGATGATTTCTTCGCATTATAGCAAGGTCAAAGAATACGCTTTTATATCTAATAACGTTGAAAATAGTTGCATGCTTTTTGATGAAGATAAATTAGCCCCAACTTATATTTATAAATATCAAACTCCAGGTAAATCTTATGGGGTGGAAGTCGCGATTCGTTATGGGATTAATAAAGACGCAATTGAAGAAACGAAAAATGAATATTTTAAAGGTGAAAAGAATGACTTTGAAAATCTTCTAGATAACCTTCAAAAACAGATTGAAGAAAATGAGCGTTTAAGACGCGAAAATTTAATTGTGAAACAAAATCTCGAGAAAGAAAAAAATGCGCTTATAAATAGCCAAAATGCTTTAAAGAAGCAAAAAGATAATCTTTTAGAAGAAGTAAAAAGAGAAAAAGAACAAATCCTCGCTGATGTTAACTCTCAAATCGATGAAGTTATTAAAGAACTTAGTAGTGGTGAACTCAAGCTTCATGAAGTGATTAATCTAAAAAAGAAAGTTGAAGATTTAAAAGACGAAGAAGTAGTGATCATCTATGATGAACATATCAAAGAAAATGATTATGTTTCTATTCCTTCTTTAGGTATTGAAGGAAGAGTTATTAGAATAAGTGGCAATAAAGGTCATATTCTCACTAACGAAGGAATGGGGATTGATATCTCATTAAACAAGCTTCACAAGATTGAAACTCCTATTAATAACAAAGTTAAAAAGTCTAATTACAATTATGAAAACAAAATCAATACTAATGTTGGATTAGAACTTAATATCATCGGCATGCATAAAGATGAAGCTCGAGAAGCTTTGGAAAAATATCTTGATAACTGCAAAATCAAAAACATCAAACAGGTGAGGATTATTCACGGCTTTGGTAATGGGGTTCTCCGTAAAATGGTGCATGAATATCTTAAAACTCTTAAAGGTGTTAAATATCGCTTGGGAGATATAAATGAAGGAGGAGGCGGAGCGACCGTCGTTATTCTTCATGACTGAGAAACTAAAAGTTTTAATCGCTAATCTTAAGCACTCTCCCGGTGTTTATTTGATGCACGATAAAGAGGGCAATGTCATCTACGTTGGTAAAGCAAAAGATTTGCAAAAAAGAGTGTCTCAATATTTCCTTAGACCCCAATCAGGGAAAGTTTTTAAGATGGTGCAAAATGTCGATTATTTTGAAACAATCATCGTCCAAAATGAAAAAGAAGCACTCGTCTTAGAAATGAATCTCATCCATCAATACTACCCTCGATATAACATCCTCCTTAAAGACGGAAGTCATTATCCTTATATTGCCTTAAAAAAGAAGGGAGATGTTACTTTATCTATAAAAAGAAATAATAGGGATAAAGGATATGAATATTTTGGTCCTTTTCCTAATAGCAGCGCTGCTTACAAAATGGTGGATCTCATCAATAAAGTCTATCCTATTAGGAAATGCCATTCTATCCCATCTCAAGTTTGTTTATATTACCATTTAGGCCAATGTTTAGCGCCATGCGTCAATAAAATCGACGATAAAGTATATGATGAACTTTGTGATAAGATTAAAAACTTTTTAAGAGGCAATAATTCTGACGTCATCAAAGAATTGAAAAACAAAATGAATGAAGCCTCAAATAATTTAGAATTTGAATTAGCGAAAGAGTATAAAGAATTAATCGATTCAATTGAGCACATCAATACCTCAATGACTGTTGAATCTAAAGACAAAACTGATCGTGATATATTTGCTTATTCTAGTAGAAATGGTTATCTATCCATTGCTTTTCTTATCTACCGAAACGGGATGTTACTCGGTAAAGAAAGTCATGTTGTAGAAGCCTTTGGTTTAGAAGAGGAACAAGTCACCGATCTCATCACTCAATTATATGAAAGATGTCCGCTTCCTTTAGAAGTCATCATTAATGATGAAAATGTGGTAAATGAGCTCTCCTCTTATTTAGATGCCTCAGTCTATAGTGTTTCTAAGGGTAATTTATATGATTTAGTAATGTCGGCGAAAAGTAACGCGGATAACGCCTTAGATGAATATTTCTTATCTTCAAAATTAGACACAGATAAAGTGGAACTTATTGAAGAACTTGGAAAACTACTCAAAATCAAAACTCCATATCATATCGAACTATTTGATAATTCTCATTTACAAGGTTCTTCTCCAGTAGGTGCGATGGTGGCTTATATCAACGGTGAACCCGCGAAAAATTTATATCGTAAATTTAAAATTGAACACGAAGAATCACGTGATGATTTTAAGAGTATGAATGAAGTGATTACTCGTCATTACTCTAGACTTAAAAACGAAAACAAAAAATATCCTGATTTAATTCTTGTTGATGGAGGTTTACCTCAAGTTGAAAGTGCTTCTAAAGCATTAAAAGAAATCGATGTTGATATTCCAGTATTTGGTCTATACAAAAATGATAAACATTCCACAAGTGGAATAATTGATGTAAATGGAGACATATACCCATTAGAAAATAAGAAGCTTTTCTTCCTATTAACTCGTATGCAAGACGAGGTCCATCGATTCGCGATATCCTTCCACAAAGAAAAAAGAAATAAAGCGATGACAGTTTCTATCTTTGATGAAGTCAAAGGACTTGGAAATAAAAGAAGAGAAATTTTAAATAAATTTTATCCAGATATTAATTCTCTTAAGAACGCGACTAAAGAGGAGCTATCACAAATCTTACCAAAAGACGTCAGTGAAGATTTATATAATAAGTTGCACAATTAATTCTTGAAAAAAGAAATCTCTTTATGGATAATATAAAGGCGTTGTCTATAACATTCGCATGAGATGCCCTCATAGCTCAGTTGGATAGAGCAACCGCCTTCTAAGCTGTAGGTCAGGCGTTCGAGTCGCCTTGAGGGTACCAAACAAATCATTAACCACTCTTTGAGTGGTTTTTGTTTGGATATCCCGTAAAGGCAACACAAACTCCTGCCTGACCTACATAGCGATGAACAATTAACTGCTATTAGCGGTGGTTGTAGCACTTTCGAGAGATTGTCCACTATATTGAACGACTGAATATAAAACGCTTTTAACAAAAAAACATACTTTATGAACCAACATATTCATATAAATGCAAAAAATGTCATCATATTTGGAGTGAATAAAAAATATATTCTTAAAAAGCAGGCAGGAATTCATAGTTGTTCCTGCTTTTTATTGTAATAATTGTCTTTTTTTAGACATTGTAATATATTGGTTAGTGGTGACTAACAATTATGAATAAATATATATTAGGAATTGATGGTATGATGTGTGGGGAGTGTGAAGCACATGTCCAAAATGAAATTAGAAAGAAATTAAATGCTAAATCAGTAAAAGCTTCTCATTTGAAAAATCAAGCTATTATCATTACTGATATAGATGTATCCGAAGAGAAGTTTCATGAAATTTTAGATCCTACCGGATATCGCATCACTTCATTTAGCAAAGTTGAAGCAACAAAAAGATTATTTGGATGGAAGTGAGTTAAATGGAAAAAATATGTTTATTATTTGATATTCTATGCACGACTTTAGGGGCATAATATATTTTCTTTATCCGTAAAAAAGAAATTTCACCTGCGAATTTACTCATAAATTTACTAATCCACTTGCATTGTGTTAAAAATGGACAAGTGATTCATAATCGTGATCATACTTTGATACAAAGTTAAATATGCAAAAAACCGCAAAAATGGGCTTAAAAGCTCATTTTTTACTATTTTTAGTTCACTTGATTCTAAAGGCTGAATTTTGAGAGAAGTTTAATACACATGGTGAGGGATACACTTTACCTATGGAAATGGTAGTTGATACCTATGGGAAGAGTATATCAGCAAAATATGAGTAAAAAGTCTTTCTTAAAAAATAAATTTTGCTTAATGAATTAGCTTATTAAGCTATAATATATTTGCTCATATATTTAGACCACGGGCGCTATGAACTAGCTAATAGCAAAGTCGACCATACGCAGGTAAACTGTGGCCAATGGGTATGTGGAC
>CADBUF010000072.1 GCA_902797795.1 uncultured Erysipelotrichaceae bacterium | reverse complement strand
CCCCCATATATATGAGAATAGCGCCCGCGACTATTAATAGAACAATACCAATAATGGTGAAAACATTACCAGCCTTTTTACGGCTATTTTGTCCTTTTAAGTTCTTAATCACGTTTTCTTCTTTATAATATTTAGCGCAGATTGATTTGTTCTCTTCAATATTAGTGCCAGCTTTCTTCCCTAATTCATCAAAAAAATCTTCAGCATTATGATGAAAAGAGTCTTTTAATTGGTTTTTATAAAAAAGAATAGGTTCTAATAATTCATTATTTGTAAATTTTTCCATGTTCTAATTATATTTTATTTGATAATTATTTAAAATAATTTCCGTGCTAATATATTAATATATGATTAGAAGCGATATACAAAACTTTATTACTACTATTCCAACAAATGTCACTATCGTTGCTGCAACTAAATATGTTGATAGCAATGACATGCGTCGTTTAGCGGCAAGCGGAATTACAAATTTTGGAGAAAATAGAGTTGATTCATTCCTTAAAAAATACGAAGAACTATCTGATTTAAAAGATATAAAATGGCATTTTATTGGTCATCTTCAAAGAAACAAGGCTAAACAAATCATTAATAAAATTGATTGCCTTCATTCTCTTGACTCACTAGATTTAGCAAAAATAATCGAAAAAAATCGTTCTACTCCACTTGATACATTTGTTGAGGTTTCTATTAATCTTGAAGAAAATAAAAATGGCGTACCATATTACGAGGTCAAAGAGTTTGTTAAGAAACTATTAGCTTACAAAAATATTAACCTCGTTGGCTTTATGATGATGGCGGTTAAATCGTCAGTAAACACTAACGAACAGTTCCATAAACTCAAAGTATTAAAAGAAGAAATAGAGAACGAATTAAATATCAAATTACCATATTTAAGTATGGGGATGAGTGATGACTATTTATTTGCTATTAAAGAAGGAGCAACCCATATTAGACTCGGACGTATATTATTCAAATAATATAAATGAGCAAAATAAAAGAGAGATTCACATCGGAATCTCCCTTTTTTTGTAATGACTATTTCTTAGCTTTTAATTCAGCTTTGATGTCTTTAACCCAGTTATGTTCGACTGGATCATTTTCCTTTTTAACACCATCAACAGCAAAGGCCATTTCGGTTAAGTCTTTAGCACGTTTACAAGCTAAATTGGATTTAACTTTGAGTAATGCTGGGACTTCTTCGTATGATGTTTTATCACTTTCATCAATGATTGGAATTGGGGAATCAACAAAGTCTCTTGGATTTAAAGCAAAGTAAACTTTTAATGTTTTGCCAACGATTGTGATCTTGGCGTATGGTTTACGATGTAATCTGAATGTATCTCCAGCAATGGAAACTCTACTAGAGGCACCATAAGCTAAGATTTCAGACTTAATTTCGTTATATCTTTGTTGTAATTCTTTATCAGCTTTTACAATCTTTTCAGCAAATGGAATTCTCTTGATAGAAAGTTTGTCATCAACTGGTTCTGGCGCTGGTTCTGCTTTCTTTTCTGGAGCAGGTGCGACAGCGATGTTAGAAACAATAGCGACTCTATCAAGTTTGTTAAGTTCTTCTTTAACGATTTCTCTAATGTTATTGAGTAATTCGACTCTTTCAGCAGCTTCTCTTTCTTCACGAGCAGCTTTTTCTTCAAGGGTTTCTCCACGTGCTTGAACTGGTTTTTCTGGGACTGCTTCGTAAATAACTTCACCTTTATTAACTTTGACGGCAGTACCAATACCTAAAATAAGACTGATAACTGCTAAGACTAAGAATGCAACGTCAAGGATTAATGTTACAATGTAACATCCCATGATTAAGGATGGTTCTAAACCTTTTGTGTTGTTTAAGAATCTGAATCCTTGTCCAAAGAAATTGACAACACCACCGACTAAACCGATAGTTGCTGGAACAAATAAGGCTAAACCTAAAATTGCGCATTTGGCTTTAACAACTTTGTCGTGTTTGATTAATTTTAAAGATAAGACAAAGATGATAATAGCAGCTAACATAAAGATGTAAGCAACAAGATTAGATAAGATTTGACCAGTAATCTTCATTTTGTGACCGGAAGTTGCACCGTAATCAAAAAGCATACCTAAAGTTCCAGATTTTGGGAATCCTGCATCCCTAAGAGTATCAGAGACCATGATGAATGAATTAGTAAAGACAGCAAAAATGATCAATGCTACTAAAACAGTCAACGCAAATCTTGATACGCCATCAAATGATTTTCTGTTTTTCTTCATATTAAAATTCTCTCCTGCTTTATATTTTAGTCCAATGATTTCTAATCATTCAATATCTTTTTGATAATTTTTCGATAATATTTCATTTTATAATGAATGTTAACTATAATATATGGTTGAAAGGGAGGAGGAAATTAATGGAATATATCGTACAAACTAACGAATTATGTAAACGCTATAACGGTAGATTTGCAGTTGATCATGTGAATATGAATATTCCTCGTGGAAGCGTATATGGCTTTGTAGGAGAAAATGGAAGTGGTAAAACCACCATTATCCGCTTACTTATGGGCCTCGCGCTACCAACGAAGGGTAAATATTCATTATTTGGTGAAGACAGCAAATCTAAAAACATCTATAACGTTAGAAAACAAATATCTGCAATTGTTGAAGCGCCTTCACTAGTTCCATCTATGACCGCTAAACAAAACATCAAATATGCTGCATTATATTACGGCATTAAGTACACCGATGAAATGGCCAACACAATACTTAAAGAAGTTGGTCTAGAAGACACCGGAAACAAAAAAACAAGGAATTTCTCTTTAGGCATGAGACAAAGATTAGGAATTGCCCTACTTTTGCTCAATAAGCCATCATTGATGCTATTAGATGAACCTATGAATGGACTTGATCCAACTGGTGTTGCTGATTTAAGAGATTTGATTATTAATCTTAATAAGAAAGGTATCACATTTTTAATTTCGAGCCACATCCTATCTGAATTAGAGAAGGTTGCTACTTATTATGGATTTATTAGCCATGGAAAACTTCTTAAAGAAATTTCAGCCGAAGATTTAGTAGCAGAATGTAAAAAAGGAATTGACCTACGTCATCATGACATTTCTAAATTAGAAAAAGCCTTAAAGAAACTTGGATATGATAATTTAAGAGTTTCGCCAAACTCTATTAGAGTTTATGATGAAGTAACTCCACTTGAGCTTTTAACCAAGCTTCATAAAGAAGGAATTGAAATCAAAGATATTCGCACTACAGAAATGAACGTCGAAGAATATTATTTGAATATGATTGGAGGTGCTAGAAATGATTAACATTATTAAAGCCTCTATCTTTAAATTATTTAGAGATAAAACCTTCCAAATCACCATGATTATTGGTGGCGGTATGGTTGTTATGATGTCTCTACTATATTACGCGATTGATAATTTATCAGGAAATTATGCTTTATTGGTCTCTACTGCGCCTGGAAGCAATTTCACATTAACAGTACCAATCAACTTAATCGTCTTTACTGTCGGTGAATTCACTTATGGCACTATTAGAAATAAGGTCATCGCTGGTATTAGTAAAACAAAGATTTATTTAGGTTTATTCATAACAGGCCTATTATTTACATTTATCTTAGTAACAGCATATGTTTCTTTAATGGTTGCTGTTGGATCAATTGTTGGTGGATTTGATCCTTCTAAGATTGGTGGAGGACAATTCATTGGATTATATATTGTTTATACAATATGTACCTTTGTTTTCGTCACTGCTCTATCAGTTTTCTTTGCTTCATTAATTAGAGCGATTGGTGGCTCAACCCCAATTGTTATTGTCTTATTAGTGATGCTCTCATTAATTCCACTATTCACTTTCCTAGCACAATTTGCTACCAAATCAATAAGCGCTGTCAATCATTGGTCAATGTGGATTAACCCATTATATATGAATGGTTTCTATTCAAATAACATCGTCTCATTATTTGCACAATCAGATAGTAAGATTGATGCTTTTAAGCAAAGCACTGATATGATTCTAGCAGGTATATTAACACCGCTATTATGGTCAGCAGTTCTTGTTGTTAGCGGCTTATTAATCTTCAATAAGCGAGATATAAAATAAAGAGGCACAGCCTCTTCTATTTTCCTAAAGATTCATACATCTTTTGATAGACATGATCGCTAATCTCTTTAACGATCATGTTTTCATAATCGTTCGGATATAAGACTTCAATCATATCGTAATATATCTTTGTTCTTCTTTTTGGGAAGTTTTTATGGATGTTTTCAGTTCCATCAAATGTCACAACAACAATTGGACAATTGGTCTTTTTAGCAATGGAGAAAACTCCTTCATGGAATTCATGTAGCTTTTCATCTTCGCTTCTTGTTCCTTCAGGAAAAACACCGATAGACACTAAGTCGTTAGCGATTAGTTCACTCGCTTCTTTCATTACTTCAAGTGATTTTAATTTGTCATATCGATCAATAGATAAATAACAAGAGGCTTTCATGAAGTGACCACCAAGAGGAATATTGAAGTTTGTTGGTTTAGAAATAAAAGATAAACCTTTATGGCCATATAATTTTGTGAGTAGCATCGGATCAAATTTAGAGCGATGGTTACAGACTAATAAATAATTCTCTTTTGGCATCTCTAATTTGCTTTTATAGATGATTTTTGCTCTTGCGTGGTTATCGATAAAAGTGATAGCCTCTGTTAACCAAAAATTCGCCCATTTATTTGGCTTTTTGTACTTCTTTTCCTTATTAAAAGGAAGAGCAAAACAAGTTAAAACAAGCCACATGAGAGCAATGCCAACTATATAACCAACGATTAGATAAATAAAAGGCACCCAATAATGGTATCCTTGTGAACGTGGTAAAAGATAACTTAACGCAGTTGTAAAACCAAAATCAATAAGAATGATGAGTGCCTCAATAAACATAATTATTTGTTATTAGGAACGACAAATTTGATGGCTTTTGGCATGACTTCAACTTTAAATTCTTTACCGCGAACAATTTCACCATCAACGCAGATATCAATATCTTTCTTGCCGATAATATCAATGACTTTGGCTTTTCTATAGACAATTCTCTTTAAAAGTTTTTTGTTATCTAAATGTTCACCATGTTGATATCTACCAAAGTATTGGACCATGAGTCTAATAAAGGACATGCATCTTAATAAAACGACATCAATTAAACCGTCTTTGTTATCACTTTTTGGGGATGCATGATATTGTCCACCAACCCATTGACCATGGCTTAATGAAGCAAGTAACATTCTCTTTTTATTGAGCTGTTCACCATCAGCTTTAACAATAATTTTGTTAAATCTACCACCGATGATTGCTGGAATAATCGCTCTAGGACCATAAGGATTCTTTACACCTTTAAGTTTATTTTCATTTCCTTTAGCACCAACAATCGCATCAAAACCAAAATTGATAACATTAATGGAGTACCATGGTTCTTTCATGGAATTTCCTGTCATTTTAGAAATATCAATTTCTTCGACTTTTCCGTTAATGAGAGCTTTGAAATCTTGGAAACGTTTGGCTCCACTATTATTTTTAACGATATCATCGTATTCTTTGCTTTCAGAATAGATTTTAACAAAGTCATTACCAGTACCAACCGCCAAGACTGCGAGTTGCACATTATCATGCCCAACAATGGCGTTGACGACTTCATGAATTGTGCCGTCTCCTCCACAAGCATAAATTCTAACTTCTTCGTTATTCTTTTTAAGATATTCTTTTAAGAAAGAAATAACACTTCTAGGACCAGTGGTTTCATAAATTTCATATGGAAGGCCTTTAAATGATTCTTCAACACTCTTCTTGAATTCTTCGAGATTCTTTTCTTTTCCGGCTTTGCCATTAACAATGATTAAATGTTTCATGTTTTCTCCTATTTCACATACATAGCGCGAAGTGTTTGCATATCTTCATCACTAACTAGTAAATAATTTTTGATGTAATTTTCAATCCCACCAAATTTAACATCAATCTCTTCAATCGCGGAATTAATATAAACCCTTTTAGCGGTGAGACATCTATTTAAAGCGACGGCTTTTCTTGGACTAACAGCGATGTTCATCCCTAAGAAAATAGCTACTCGCTTAAAAAATGATCTTCTATTGAAAGAAAGGTAAGACTTTTTTGCCCTTTCTGTACTCACTCCAAGAACCTTAAGAAGGAGGAAAATTAACACTCCTGTTCGATCTTTTCCTTGGGTGCAATGGAATAAGAATGATTTCTTATCTTTATTATTTAACAACATTTCAAATAATTGTTGATAGACTTTTATTGCTTTAGGAGAACTAACAAGGGTGCGATATAACCCTTTCATATGTGTTTTGACTCCTCCAGGAAGTTTTATGAGGTCGCTTAGAATATCAAGTCGATTGAGACGATTAACCGCCGGATTCTCCTCGTTTGTGAGAAGCGGCATATGCAAATAATTAACAGCTTTAGAGACAAAATCTTCTGGTTGTTGGTTAACTTCATCATCAGTTCTTAAATCAATAACATTATCAATATGATAATTATCGACAAGTGTTCTTAAGCCTTCGTCATCAATTTTTGATAAATTTCCAGAGCGAAAAAGTAACCCGTGTTTTAAATGATGGAGGTTAGAAGTTGTGATTCCACCTAAATCATGGATGTAATTTACTTTTTTTACCTTTTTCATTAGGAATATTATAAAAAGGCGGAAAATAATTTTCCACCTTAATATTTATATTGCTATTTTTCTTATTTCACTAAAGAGTAGGCATCTTCATCAACGTAGATTGTGCAATCTGGGTGATCTTGAAGAATGGAACATGGGACTTCTTCAGTCTTTTCGCCACATAATAAATCTTTAATGGCTTTGGCTTTATTCTTACCAGTAGCGATAAGAACGATTTTTTTAGCGTTCATGATGCTCTTAAGACCCATAGTAACAGCTTTAGTAGGAACTTCAGAGATGTCATTGAATAATCTTGAGTTATCAACGATTGTGCTTTCAGCAAGTTCAGCGACGTGAGTTAAGCTATCAAATGATGTACCTGGTTCATTAAAAGCGATATGACCATCACTACCAATACCTAAGATCTGAAGATCAATACCACCAAAGGAAGCAATTTCCTTATCGTATTGTCTAGCATAGGCTTCATAATCACCAACACCCTTTAAAACGTGGGTCTTGCTCTTATCGATATCAATATGATCAAATAAATTGGTGTTCATGAAATAGCGATAAGATTGATTATGTGTACCATCTAATCCGATGTATTCATCAAGATTGAATGTTACGACATCTTTAAATGAAACTCTGCCTTCTTTATTGGCCTTCACTAAATTAGCGTAGACTTCAAGAGGTGAAGTACCGGTAGCTAAACCGAGAACTGAGTTTGGTTTTTCGTTGACTTGTTTAATAAATTCTTCAGCGATTAATTTGGATATTTTTTCATTGTTTCCAACAACAACTTTCATAATTATATTATTCTCCTTTAATTATAAATAATTAGTCTGGTCTTTTTTCTACGACTTTGTCTTGTGATTTGACAATCGCATTTTCAGGGAAGACGCCTCTTAACATGCTAAGAGGATAAACCTGTGTATTTTTACCAATAATGGTACCTGGATTAAGAACACTACCACAGCCAATATCAGCGTGTTCGCCTAAGAACCCACCGATCTTTCTTAAACCAGTTTCATATTCTTTATCACCGTGGATGGTGATGTTTTTACCACCACTTTTTAAGTTAGAAAGAATTGAACCGGCACCCATATGAGCGTAATCACCTAAGATGGAATCACCTACATAATTATAATGAGGGACTTGAACATGGTTAAGAAGGATGCTGTTTTTTAATTCAGAAGAATTACCGATAACGCATTTTTCACCAATGATGACGTTGCCTCTAATAAAGGCTCCTGGTCTAAGTTCGGTATCTTTTCCAATGATACAAGGTGGTTCAATAGTTGCGGTTTTTGCAATTTTGACATTTTCGCCAACTAAGACACCTTCTTCGAGAAGATGATATCCTTCAATACCACTTTCAAGAAGCTTGGCACATAATACTTTGATTTGTGGGAGAATTTCCCAAGGATATTCACTACCTTCAAATAAATCTTTCAAGAAAGGGCAATCAGTAGCAAATAAATCTTTTGTTTTAACTTTTTTATTCACAGATGTAACCTCTCTTTTTGATGACATTATAGATTCTATCTATATATTCATCACATTTTTCTTTGCTATCGAGCTCAATCATGATTCTAACAACTGGTTCAGTACCACTTTGTCTAAGAAGAGCTCTGCCATTATCACCAATTTCTTCGTTAACTTCTTTGAATTTTTCTTGAACAGCTTCATCGGCAACAACCGCGGCTTTATTAGTGACGCGAACATTCTTTGTTACTTGTGGTAATAATTTTACTGGGGCCACTAATTTAGATAATTTTTCTTTGGTTTCAAGCATTCTTTCAGTCACCATAACAGCGGTAAGAACACCATCGCCAGTAGAAGCATATTTCTTAATAATAACGTGACCAGATTGTTCGCCACCTAAAGAATAGCCTTCGTTTTGCATTCTTTCGTAAACGAAACGATCACCGACTTTGGTTTGAACATTGCCAATACCAACTTGTTTTAAAGCCTTAGTAAGGCCACTATTGGACATGATTGTGGTAACTAAAGTATCTTTTTCTAATGATCCTTCATCTTTAAGCTTTAAGGCAAGAAGATACATAATCTTATCGCCATCAACTTCTTTACCGTTTTCATCAACGGCGATACATCTATCAGCGTCACCATCAAAAGCAAAGCCAACATCTAATTTATTATCTTTAACGAATTTGCATAATTTCTCGATATGAGTACTACCAGCATCAAGGTTAATATTTAAACCATCTGGATTGTTATTAATAACAAATGTTTGTGCTCCAAGAGCATCAAAGACACTCTTAGCAATCATCCAACTCGCTCCATTAGCGGTATCTAAACCAATTTTAAGAGATTTCATGGAGTGTCTTGCTAAAGAGATGAGATAAGCGATGTAGCGGTTACGTCCACTGCTATAATCGGTAATTGAACCGATATCTCCTCTTTCGGCAAATGGTAGATCGTTTCCTTCAATACCTAATTTCTTTAAATCGCCATCGATATAGGCTTCCGCCAAAACAGCAACTGCGTCTTCAAGTTTTTCGCCGTTACAGTTAAGAACTTTAATACCATTATCATAGAATGGGTTATGACTTGCGGTGATCATCACACCACAATCGAAGCAATCTTGTCTAATGACAAAAGCAACGCTTGGAGTGGTCGTAACGTGAAGTAAGCTGACATCGGCTCCACTAGCAGCCAAACCAGCAGCAACCGCGTATTCTAACATATAAGAAGAACGACGAGTATCTTTACCAATAACAACTCTTGGACGATATCCAGGTTTTTGAGAGTTGAATTTTGGATTACCATAGAACCAACCTAAGAATCTACCGATTTTATAGGCATGATCACATGTTAAGACTTTGTTTGTTTCTCCTCTAAATCCATCAGTGCCAAAATATTTGGTTTTGATATCTTCGCCGATACTCATTTGAAGTTTTTGTCCACGATGGATAACAATTTTATCATTTAATAATTCATCTGCAGTAACTTTGAACAATTCACAAATCTCCATCACATTATCAATTTGAGGGAGTGATTCTCCGCTTTCCCACTTAGAGACGCTTTGACGGCTGACATTAAGCATGGAAGCGAATTTTTCTTGAGAAATGTTATTTACTATACGAAGATGAGTAATTTTTTCTGCAATAGTCATATTAATCTCCTTTTAAATTTTCGACCTGAATAATAATATCATTAACGTTTACTTATGCAAATATTTTTTTGTTAAGTTTGGTTTACAAGCGATAATTATGATATATGTTTACTGGATGTATATTCATAAGAATATAACTGACATATTTATTTCTCTTAACATCCTATAACAATTTTTGTTTACAATCACAATTTGTCAATAAAAGATTGCAAAAGAAAAGCCCCGAAGGGCTAATCAATGTATTGTTTAGAAGAATCTTTCGACGATGTCTTTACTTGAGGCACATGTATCTTCCATGTCACCGAAGGAGAGAATTTCACCAGCGTAGTAGGTATTTCCTTTTCCTTGGATAGCTTCAAGTTTGTCATACCATCCATCCGCATAGTCTTTACATGAGACGTGTGGACAATAATATGTTTCTTGTTCATATAATCTCTCTTTAACAGGGAAACCACATTTTGCCATATCTTCGCCCATCATTCTGATTGTATCTTCATAAGGAATAGATTCCATTCCTTCATGATTTCTTAAAGCGTAGACAACGCTTGGACAATTACCTTTAAGATCTTCCCATCGATGATAATAAACCATCGCGTGACCTCTAGTTTCTGGTGTCATGTTATCAAAGATATATCCAGAAATTGTTGGGCCTTTATCTTTGTCAAATTTCGCGATATAGTCGACATATTCTTCGTGAACAATCTTGGAGAATAATTCTTTTTCGTCGTCTCTAGCGTCACTGTAATTTAAGAAGCGATCAAGAGGAGTTGTGATAATTAATTTATCAAATTCTTCTACTCTCGTTCCTTTTTCGTCTTTAATAGTAACTTTAATCTTTTTTCCTTCCGGACGTTCAACTTTCACTACTTCAGTATTTAAATGCGCTGGATGGAGAAGTTTTTCATTAGCTTTGACATAGATAGACTGTGTTCCTTCTTTCCATGTCCAAAGTCTCATATTGACGAATTCAATTGCGGTGGTTGTGTCTAAATATTTCATGACATAGGCCGCTGGAATTTCATCAAAATAGCCATATCCAAACGAGGTGTAAGGGCCAATCCAAATTCTCATTACTTCTTCAACTTTATTAAGCTTACAGAATTCAGAGAATGGTAAGGCTAAATCTTTTAGATTTGGATTTTCACCAGTTATTCTTTGTAAATGATTAGGTACTTCTTTAGAAAGACCATCAAATTTACCTTGAGCAACTCCGCGGTGACCATAGCAATCATAACCCTTATATTTGGTGTTCATGATTTTCACGAGCTTCTTCATTTGTTTCTTTAATTTGAGAAGCCCAAATAATTTTTTAAATGAGAAATCGATTTTTGGTTCAAATGGATGAATTTCTTTACCGCTGCTATCGCGATACATTCTTCGCATATTTGGACCATCTAAGTGAGTCGCGCCACCAAATTCTTCAACTTCAGAAACCGCCCAATAAGTTAAGGCACCCATAATCGCGCCAGTTTCATAAGTGCGTTCTTCACCATTGACTTTGATTTTTGGGGAATATGATTTACCACCAACTTTGTTTAATTTTTCATAGATTTCAAAGTTTTTGTATCCCTTCTTTTGAAGGTACATAGCAGCAGAAATACCAGCTGGTCCACCGCCAATAATACAAATTCTTTCATTCAAATTTGCCATATATTATCTCCTATATTTATATAGATACTTTTATTATAATCACTTTTTTATAAAATGTTCATAAATAAAAAAATGACATAAATGTCATTCTCTTATATCTTTAGGTCTCCCTCTTTAATCCAACCGAATTTTCTAAATAATAAATCGATAAGGAAGACTAGTATTGCAGGGGCAATTATTTGTAAGCCAAACACACCAACCCAGATTTTCCACTGCTCACATCCATAACTATACATGTTTGAAACAGTGCCAATTTGACCTACGAGACCTGCCGTTCCCATGCCAGCATTCGCTCCAACACATATCAATTTTAACCAACAAGTTGATATTGGTCCTAATATAGCGGAGGCAATAATTGTAGGTAACCAAATAACAGGTTTTTTAAGAATATTCTTAAATTGGAACATGCTTGTTCCTATTCCTATAGATATCACAGTGCCTATTGAATTGTCTTTTCTAGATTGAATAGCAAAACCAATCATTTGTGTTGAACAACCAACAATCGCCGCTCCACTAGCAATTAATGTACCGCTTGTATCTCCAGTTGCACCGGTAGTTGAAAAGACCACCGCTGCAATAGCAGCACTACTAATAGGGGCGGTAAGAGCCATTCCCATTAATACAGCAATGATAATTCCCATGAAGAACGGCATTACTTTTGTTCCTTCTTTAACAAGGTATCTAATCGCATAAGTGACATATATTGTTGGATATCTAATACCCATAGCAATAAGTAAGCCCATAAAAGCCCCAAATAGAGGGATTAAAACAACATCCACAGGTGTTTTCTTTTTGAATACAAATTTAATTAGTAAAGCAGTAATAATACAGACTAAATATATGGTGAGTGGATCACCAATTTGCACGCTTCCAAATAAATATTTGAGATTGCCTGGGTCAAGAACAAAACCGGTGTTAAGTGAAAAGAAAGCAGCGATTTCACCAACCGCACCTAACACAATTACTTTTAAAGGATCAAATTTTAATGAAATAGCGACTCCTACCCCGATTCCAGCGCCAGTTAACATCTGCAAAATATAGCCAAGGCCGCCAGGATAAGTAACCCCTTCAATATCAAATTTCTTATCAGCAAATAAGCGAGTCATGAACCAGCAGAATCCATTATTATCTGCACCATAACTAAAGAAAGTGGAAAAAGCTCCAAAGATTGTTCCTACTATCAGAGTAGCAAATAATCCATAAGCAGTTCCGTTTAATGTTTTGATAAAGAAATCTAATACCTTGTTAGGTTCTTTTTTTACTTCTTCCATATTTCACCTTACAAAAGATAAATGTTGTTCTTTTTTAATTTTTCAATTTCTTCCTTTGACCAATTTGATACTTGGACTTCACCAATATGTGCTTTATTTAGCATAAACATACATAAGCGTGATTGTCCAATACCACCACCGATTGATAAAGGAAGTTCATCATTTAGTATTGCTTGGCAATAACTATTATCAAGTTTATATTCTTCGCCCTTTTCTTTTAACTGTTTAACGAGGCGATCTTTATTAACTCTAATACCCATACTTGATAATTCAAGAGCCATATCATATAAAGGATAATACACCAAGATATCACCATTAAGTTTCCAGTCATCATAATCAGCTGCACGAGCGTCATGAGGCAATCCGTCTTTTAATTTTTCACCAATTTGATATAAGAAGACAGCTTTATGTTCTCTAGTAATCGCATCTTCTCTTTCTTTTCGTGATAAAGATGGATATTTCTTTTCTAATTCCTTAGTGGAAACGAAATATATGTCTTTTGGTAAATCAATTGATAAAGAAGGATATTTCTTTTTTACCTCTAAAGATAGATGATATATACAAGAATAGATTTTCTTAACCGTATTTTTTAAAAATCGATATGTTCTATCTTCTTCTATGATATGTTTTTCCCAGTCCCATTGATCGACGTAAACTGAATGAATGAAATCAGTGCATTCATCTTTTCTAATCGCGTTCATATCAGTGTAAATACCTTTATGGACGTAGATGTTATATTTAGAAAGCGCCATTCTTTTCCATTTAGCAAGGGAATGCACTATTTCAACGTGTTCTTCTATATCTACGATATCAAAACCTATTGGTTTTTCTATTCCGCTTAATCCGTCATTTAAGCCAGATTCGCTACTCACAAATAAAGGAGCGGTCACTCTTAATAAATCAAGCTTTTTAGCGAGAAGTTTTTGGAAAGTGTCTTTGACAAACTTAATCGCCTTTTGTGTTTGATAGACATCTAGAACTGAGGAATATTTAATCTCGTAAATATCTTTTTTCATATCGCATTGATTATAGTAGAAAGAAAGAACAAATAAAATATTTTTATTAGTGCTTGCGTTAGATAAAATATAGATATGCTAGCGTTATGGATTATTTTAGGCATTTTAGGTGGGCTACTTCTTATATTTTTTGTTGTTCTTTTCCTAATAAATTATTCAAACTTCTATTCTCCTATTAAAGGGCAAAATAATGACCACAACTTAACCGCTGCGACATTAAGATTCACCACCACCGAACGAGTGTATTCTTTAATTGATGGATTACTTTCTGTTAGCTATGAAGACGTTTGGACCACTAGTTTTGATAAAAAGAAACTGCACGCTAGGTTATATAAAAATGATAGCAAGGTTGTTTGTATCATGATGCACGGGTATCGCGGTACCGCTATTCGTGATTTTTCAGGTGGAGCCAAGCTGATGATTGATTCTGGCTATAACGTCATTCTTATAGATGAAAGAGGGCACGGTCAATCTGAAGGCCATCAAATCACCTTTGGAGTCAAAGAAAAAAGAGACGCTAAGAGTTGGATCGACTTTGCTTATAAAACCTTTGGAAACAACATTAAAATCGTTTTAATTGGTATTTCTATGGGCGCAGCCTCAGCTTTACTTGCGTCTGACAATTTAAAAGAAGGAGATTTAGTAATCGCTGATTGTCCATACCTCACAACTAAATCAATAATCTGCAACGTCTTAAAAATGAGAAAACTAAATCCTAAACTAGTTTTCCCAATTGTTAATTTGGGTTCACTCATTTTTGGGCACGCTAATTTAGCTAAAGAAGATGCTTATCCTCATGTTAAAAATTCTAAAGCCAAATTCCTCATTATCCATGGTGATATAGATTCCTTAGTCCCCTATACTTTCTCCAAAGTTTTAGCGGATGCTTTCCCTGATAAAGTGATATATGAACTATTTAAAGGAGCAGAGCACGGAATCAGTTATATCGTTGATGAAGATCGATATAAGAAAATAGTTACTGATTTTATAAATAACAACTAAAAAAGACCTTAAAGGTCTTTTTTTTATAATTCTTCAATCAGTTTCCACTTTGAAGTTATTTTTTTAACAGTATCTTTAGCTTTATCTAAATCAATTTTATTAGCTAGGTAGTTGAAGATAAGTTCACCGATTTCTTTAGCGTCCTCTTTAGAACATCCTCTAGTAGTCACGGCTGCAAAGCCAATACGAAGTCCACTAGTTTCTTTTGGAGAGAGCTTATCTCCTGGAATCATATTCTTATTTGTGGTGACACCAATTTCTTCTAACTTCTTTTGTGCTTCTAATCCGGTTATTCCAAAAGAATCTAAGGTGTTGAGCAAAAAGAGGTGATTCTCACTATCTGTGGCTAAAGCTCCTAATTCTTTTAATGTCTTAGCGCATTCTTTAGTGTTCTCCATTAAGGATTCAACATATTTTCTAAATTCTGGAGTGTGTGCTTCTTTGAAGCAAACTGCCTTAGCAGCTACTACATGTTCGAGTGGTCCACCTTGATAAAATGGGAAGACTGCACTATTGATCTTTTTAATTAGATCGGAATTATTGGTGAGAATAAGTCCGCCTCTAGGACCTCTAAGGGTTTTGTGCGTTGTGCTAGTAACAATATCAGCGTAAGGAAGAGGTGACATATGTTTTTTAGTAGCAACTAGACCGGCAATATGAGCCATATCCACCATCATTAAGCAACCTACCTCATCACAGATTTCTTTAATCTTTTTAAAATCGATTTCATAAGGGTAGGCACTATAACCGCTCAAGATGACGTCTGGTTTTTCTTTTAGAGCGATTTCTTTAATAGAATCATAGTTTAACCTGCCATCTTTATCCAAAGGATAATGGATGAAAGTATAGAAATTGCTAGAAAAACTAACAGGGGATCCATGAGTAAGATGTCCTCCATCATTAAGAACTAAAGATAAAACTTTACCTCCATTTGGCATTAATGCACGATAAGCAGCAGCGTTAGCTTGAGAACCTGAATGAGGTTGAACATTAGCATATTTGCATTCAAATAAATCACACGCTTCTTTAATGGCAATCCTTTCTATTTCATCAACAAATTCACAGCCTCCATAATATCTTCTTCCTGGATATCCTTCAGCGTATTTGTTAGTCAAAATACTGCCAGTAACTTGTCTCACATTTTTAGAGACATAGTTCTCACTAGCAATTAGTTCAATCCCGTGATTTTGTCTATCTAATTCTTTATTTATTAAATCTAAAATATCTTGCATGTCATCGTCCCCCTACGACTCATTGCATATATGATATTTGTTTTACTTTATTATTTAAATAAAAATTTAAATTATTTGCTCATTTTGAAATAATACTCACTCATCGTCTCAGGTTTTTCTTTATCAGCGTGCCTCAAATAATATTGAAGTAAAGCGGTATAACCGTTGACGTATTGATGAGTTTTGATATCTAAAGGAACATCATTATTCCCAATTATTTTCTTCTCCAAAAGCGCAGTGACAAGAGGTTTTATTCTCTTTCTAAGTTGCTGTAAGAAAATGGATGACGCTCCACTATTTAAGATAGCAAGTATTAATTCCTTATCTTCTAAAAAATGATAAAAAGAGTGAGTGATTAAATGATTTAAATCATCTTCTTTTGAAGAAGAGAAATCATGATGTTTTTCTTTTGTTAATTTATTAGAAAAAACGTGATTAAAAATATTATCGCAAAGATGAGTAACCACTTGATCTTTATTTTTAAAATAAAGGTAGAAAGTTGAACGCGACACCTTTGATTCTTTAATGATGTCTGTACAAGTGATATCACTATATTGATGATTTTTAATCAAAGATGCTAATGCGGTTTCAATTCTATCTAAAGCGTTTAGTTCACTGTTCTTATATCTCATAATCGAACACATTATACTATTTTTGTTTCATTTTTTATATATTAAATAAATTTAATTGTTTATGATAACCATAGATGAAGAAAGAAACTTCTAATCACAGATTAAGTTTAAGAAGTAAAAGGATTATTGTTTTGTCTTCTTTTTTAATTGCTACAATCGTTTTAATGATTGCTTCTTTATTCATTGGCCCGGCTAAAATCGATTTCTTAACTGGATTAAAAGCGTTATTTGGTAACGGAAGTAAATCTTACGTCTCTATTATGCAAAAAGTGAGAGTGCCACATGTATTAGGGGCTCTATTTATTGGCGCCGGTTTATCAATTAGCGGACTCATCATGCAAACTGTGTCACATAATGTGATGGCATCTCCTACCACTTTAGGTGTTAGTAATTCTGCCGTATTAGGCGCTAATATCGCAATCGTTATTCTTGGTGGAGGAGTTATAGCAGCTCAAGGTGGAGTTATCAATATTACTAATCCTTACTTTGTAAGCGGTATTGCTTTTGCTTTTGCTTTAGGCTCAACTTTATTAGTTTTAGGCTTATCAAGAATCAATCGCTTTAACGCTGCTACCACTGTTTTAATTGGTATTACTTTTGGATTATTCGCTACAGGTATCACCACTTTAATTCAATTCTTTGCTAGTGATACACAACTTGCTAGCGCGGTTTATTGGTCATTTGGATCACTAGAAAGAGTGTCTAATTATACTGATGTACTAATTCTACTTGTAGTCACTGTTATTGCCTTTATCTTCTTTATGGTTTTTTCTTATCGTTATAACGCTTTACTATTAGGAGAAGATGTCGCTATTACTTTAGGCATTAATCTAAATTTATTTAGATTTATATCATTATTACTCGCTTCGTTATTAACTGCTGTAGCAGTCTCAATGGTTGGTATTATTGGTTTTATTGGACTTGTTATTCCACAAATCTGTCGTAAACTCATTGGAAACGATCACAAATTCTTAATTCCTACATCTGCTTTATTAGGAGCTATTATGCTTTTAATTTGTGATATTTTCTCTCGTACAGCCTTAAACGGTTTAGAGCTTCCAGTAGGCGCAATTACTTCAATTATTGGGGCTCCAATATTTATCGCTATTCTTTTAATTGGTAGAGGTAAGAAAAATGCTTAAAGTAAATCATTTATCTTTTTCTTATCGTAAAAATAAACAAATTCTTACTGATGTATCTTTTGAAATCAAGGACAAGGAAGTTGCAGTTATTTTAGGTCCTAATGGAGTAGGAAAAACCACTTTAATTAATTGTTTGCTTGGCTTTAACAAAGTAAAAGATGGGGAAATATTAGTGGACAACATAAACACTAAAGAACTTAGTTATAAAGAAAAGTCCACTACTTTTGCCTATGTCCCTCAAAACATCTTAAAGACTGATTTAACTTGTGAAGAAACGCTTATTTTAGGAAGACTTCCATTTTATAAAATATATCCAAATCAAGACGATAAAAGCAAAGTAGACGAAATCATTAGAGAGCTTTCTTTAGAAGATATTAGGTATCAAACCACCAAAGAGATGTCTGGAGGAGAAAGACAAAAAGTCGCAATCGCGACCTCTTTACTTCAAGATAGTAAAATCATCGTCTTTGATGAACCAACCAGTAACTTAGATATTAAAGCTCAACTTGATATACTTTCTCTCATTAAAGATCAAGTAACAAAGAAGAATAAGAGCGCCATTATTTCAATGCACGATATTAATCACGCCTTATTAATTGGGGATACTTTCATCTTTTTAAAAGATGGGAAAATCTATAAACAATGTCAAAAAGAAGAAATTGACCCTCATTTATTGGAAGAAATATATGGAATCAAAGTCAAAATAATTAAGGACAAAGGAGGAACATATATCCATTATGAAAACTAGATTTTTATTTATTTTAATGCTCACACCGATATTAGTGGGTTGTGGAAGAGAAGAAGGGCCTATTCAACCAGGAATGTTACAAAATCGTGTTTATACGATTAGTGACTTAGGCTATATTCCTGATAATGTCTATAACTATCACCGAGTGATTTGTTTAGGAGCTGGAGCGTTACGTTATTATTCTTATATTGGTGATATAAATAAATTAATCGCTGTAGAAAATATCGATAGCGGTTTCACCTTTGGTGTTGGTCAAGCAATTCGCCCGTATTATGATGCGAATAAATCTCATTTTGCTACCTTAGCAAGCGCTGGAATCGGCGGCCCTGCTAATCAATTCCCAGATATGGAAACTTTAATCATGTTAGAGCCTGATTTGGTCGTCTCTTTTTATGATAACAGTAAAGGTTATAACACTGAGATGGTTGATAAATTAGAATGTCCTGTTATTTCTTTATCACAAGGAATGGATGGAGTTTTTGATGAGACCACTATGGCGAGTTTCCTATTATTAGGTAAAGTCTTTAATCGTACTGATCGCGCTACATCTTTAATTAATTATATTAATAGTCAAAAATTTATTTTGAATTCATTAGAAATGTCAGCTGAAACTTATTACGCTGGATGTATTGGAAACTGGGGTAAAACTAATCTATATGGTTCATATAAAGGATTCCCAGTATTTAAATATGCAAAAGTTACTAATGTCGTTGATTCTTTAACTGAACTCGTAGATAACAAACAAGTTGTCGTTACTAAAGAACAATTACTTGATCTTAATCCAGATAAAATTTTTATTGATTCTTCAGGAGCCGCTAATTTCCTAGCTGATTATAAAAATGATAAAAGTAGCTATACGGTTTTAGATGCGATTGAAAATAAAAAGACATACTCGCTTATGCCATATAATGCCTACTATACAAATCTTGAAATTCAACTTATGTCAACATTTTATGTTGCTAGTATTGCTCATAAAGATGATGATTTATTCAAAAATATGAATATGAATGAAAAATTTGATGAAATCTTATCCGCGTTTGTTAATAAAAAAATATATAGTGAACTTTGTTCTAGAAGTGATAGTCTAGGCGGGTATAATAAAATAGATCTCGATGAATTAGTAAAATAAAATGAACGAAGTAGTAAAAGAATTCTTTGATAATATCGCGGTTAATTATCACCATGATGATAGTAAAGTCATTGATGAGTTGATCGATTCTTTATTATTACACGAAAAATCAAAGATTCTTGATTTAGGATGTGGTAAAGGGATTATTTCTGAAAAATTAGTAAATAAGACCAAAGGAGAAGTAATTGCGTTAGATATTTCTTCAAAAATGATTGAACTCGCTAAAGAAAAGGTGTCAAATCCAAAAGTTAGTTTTATCAATCAAGACTTCTATTCTTTTATTGACCATCAATTTGACACGATTGTCTGTTTTGATGCCTATCCACACTTTTTAGATGTTGAAGGATTTGTGAATAAAGCTAACGAATTATTAAAAAGTGATGGAATATTAGCCATCATCCACGATATTGGAAGAGGCGAACTCAATAAACATCACGCGAGTCACGCTCTTAAGGTGTCACGTCTATTAAAAACACCACAAGAAGAAGTTAAACCGTTTCTTAAATATTTCAAACCTATCGAGCTATTTGAAAACGAGAATATCTATAAAATTATCGTAATTAAAAAGGGTTAAAACCCTTTTATTTTTCATTGATCCATTGATAGAGAAACATTTGCGTTCTTACTGACATATATGCTTTTTTATCAATTAATTCTTTTACTTCTTCTTTGGTATACCATCTCGTATTGATCTCTTCAACATCATAGATGGATTTTTTAATCTCGCCTTTACAAGTGCAGATAACGATTTGCATCATTTCATCACTTGTTCCTTGAGAAGCAAAACTAGGAGGGAGAGTAGCTTCTATATCCACTACTTCAAGCCCAGTTTCTTCTTTTAATTCTCTTTTAGCGGCTTTAGTGGCGTCTTCTCCTTCATCGATTAATCCAGCTGGGAAATTATATACCCAGTTATTTGTGGCTAATCTAAATTCAGACTCTAATAAGACTTTCTTTTTATCAATTGAATAGGCGACTAATCCCACTCCTGCAGGTTTAGATTTACCAAACTTATCTATTGATAAGTTTTTATCTCTAGAAATAAATTCGTATTCTTTGATATGACCTTCTATAGTCTTATAAGAGGCCACATAATAAGAGAGGAATTTACCTTCATGGATCTTTTTTAAATCAATTAATTTCATACACTAATTTAAAAACATATGTGGATATTTCTCAACCATGAAATCCATGTCTTTATCTCCTCTACCACTTAAATTAACAAGGATACTACCAGAATTCATGTTTTTTGCACATTTAATGGCGTAGGCTAAAGCATGAGAGCTTTCAATAGCAGGAATAATCCCTTCTAATCTACTTAATAAGAAGAAGGCTTCTGCCGCTTCGTCATCACTAATAGCTTCATATTTTACCCTGCCAATTTCTTTTAAAAAGGCATGTTCTGGGCCAACTCCTGGATAATCTAACCCACTAGCAATGCTATAAGCATTCGCGGGACTACCATCAGGATTTTCAAGAACTAAAGAATTAAAGCCATGCAAGACCTTTTCTTTACCAAAACACATCGTAGCCGCGTTTTTACCGATTTCTTTTCCTTGGCCTAGTGGTTCCACACCAACGATATTTACTGGTTCATTTAAAAATGCTTCAAACATTCCAATCGCATTACTTCCTCCACCAACACAAGCGGTGACGATATCAGGAAGTTCACCAGTCATTTCTAGAAATTGTTCTTTGGCTTCTCTACCAATAATTTCTTGGAAGTCTCTCACCATTAATGGATACGGATGAGGACCAACCGCACTTCCTAAGCAATAAAACGCTGTTTTATATTCTTTGGAATATGCTTCAAAAGCTGCGTCCACTGCTTCTTTTAACGTTCCACTTCCTTCGCTTACTTCAATGACATTTGCTCCAAGGACTTTGATTCTACTAACATTCGCGGCTTGTTTTTTAATATCAACCGAGCCCATATAAATATCACATTTAAGATCGAAATAAGCAGCTGCCATAGCTACTGCTGAGCCGTGACTTCCTGCTCCAGTTTCTGCAATTAATTTCTTTTTACCAAGATATTTAGCTAATAGAGCTTGCCCCATCGCATTATTAAGCTTATGGGCACCACCATGATTAAGATCTTCTCTTTTCAAATAAATTTGAACTTTACCAAAATAATTACTTAAATTACGACAGTGATATATTGGAGTAGGACGTCCTTGATAGTTCTTTCTTATTTCTCTGAGTTCACTAATAAATTTCGCACTTTTTGCGATTGTGAGATATCCATCATAAATCTCTTTCATCGCTTTTTTTAAATTAGGAGGTAAGAACGATCCTCCATAACGGCCAAAATATCCATCTTCACTTGGATATATTTTTCGATAATTTGTGAAGTCAAATTGTGTTTTTTCTAAAGGTGAATCTTCAAAGCATCTTTGTCCTTTGACTCTACGATCTAATGGTTTTGTAGCGTTTTCAGGAATGAGATATTTGTGATTTTGATAGATTGCTCCTTCAATCCTTTTCTCCTTAAGGAGAACTCTCACTCTTCTTTCGTTGATATTCCATTTTTTTGCTATTTCACTTACTGATAAATACTTCATACCTTTATACCTCTATTGGTATATATTTTATTCCTCTTATTATTTATATACAATTTATTTCTATTATTTTAATAATCTGCTAATATTTTGATATGACTTATAAAGGTTTTATTAATTCATACGAAGACTTAAAAGGTAAATTAATCATCGTTACTGGTGGTACTTCTGGAATTGGTTATCAATTAGTCAGACATCTATTAAATAAACATGCTGATGTCCTTCTTTTATCAAGGAATTTAGAAGCCGCCAATAAAGTAATAGAAGCGTTTAAAAAAGAGTTCCCTAATTCTCATATTGAAGTTGTTAAATATGATCAATCTTCTTTTGCTTCAATTAAAGAAGCATCAGATATCATTATCGATAAATATAATAATTTCTATGCTTTAATCGCTAACGCGGGTGTTTTAGTAGGCCCTAAAGGTGGAAGAACTAGCGAAGGCTATCCAACCACGATTGGAGTTAACTATATTGGAATGCGTTATTTAATTGATTATTTATCTTCTAAATTAGATAAACCTCATAAATTTGTCATTCAAGGATCAATTGTCGCGGCTTTTAAACTAAAGAGGAACGCCAATTTAAAGAAACAATATAATGTTTTTACTCAATATAATATATCAAAGATATATACAGAGTCTTATGTCTATAGTTTGATGAATAGTGATTCTATTCATGAATATATATTAACTGAACCAGGTATATCTAACACTAGAATCACTAGACACTTTAATGGAGTTATTAGAGTATTAGGTAAATATTTCTTGGCGATTTTCTTTCATTCATCTAAGAAAGCCTCGTTAACTCTATTAGACGGTATTAGATCAAATAACGGAGAATATATTGTTCCTAGAGGATTATTCACTATGAGTGGTCTACCCAAACATAAGAAATTCCCTTATAGAAGAATCAGAAAAGAGATAATTAATCACAGTATTTAATTATTAATATAAGGATATATAAAAAGATGGCTGATATAACTCGGCCATCTTTATTTTAATTGATTAAATCAATTAGTTGTGTTTTCTCTTTTTGATGATTAATAAGGCTGCAAGAGAGGCAACAGAAACTGCACTGATAATGATAACAATTAATAATGTTGAATTGCTATCTGTAGCAGTGAAGTAATTACCACTTGAAGAGAATACTCCAGTAGAAGTATCAAATGATTCACCGTTAGCAGCTGCCCAAGCGGCAAGTCTGTATTGTGTTGGTTCATGAGCTAAAATGGCAGATTTTTGTTCTGCAGTTTTACCACTAAATGCAGCTTTAGCAGCACTATACCAACCAGCTGATTTACAAGAACCATCACCTTCGTTGTCAAGCCATTTTGTTTCAAATTTCATATAGCTGTCAACAAATCTAACGGCATCTAATGTTAATTTATTGTATCCATTGTCTGGATAAACAACATAGGCATCATCAGCACTAACACTACCGATTGTTGTGGTTTGTTTACCTCCGTTGTTGTTGAAAATAACATTATCAAGAGCACTGTTGATTTCGACACTGTATAAATTGTTTTGTCCAGCAACTTTGCTCATCTCAACACCTGGCCAAGTAGTACCAGCTTTACCACTCGCAAATGTGTGGCAGTAATGTTTTGAACTATAAACATCACCTTTGAGATCTAACATGTAAACGGTCTTGGTTGTATATCCATAATAACCAACTTCAAATTTATTTGTGTCAGTAATTTGTCCTCCACAATAGAGGCCATTGTTTGGCATTTTACTAATCTCCAAATCATCTGTTTGAGCTTGACTTCCGCCCCAGTTTTCAGGGTTGCCAACAAGAATCAATTTAGGATAATCAGCAGTATTAACGGTCAAAACATATTGATATTGATCATATTCGTTTGGTGTCTTTGTTTTCATATCATCTGTGAAAGATTCACCTGGCCATGCTGCTTTTTCGCCTTTATCACCACCAAAAAGATAGTAACTGAAATTGTTCCAGTTTCCACCACCATCAAATTGGTTAATATAAAGAGTAACGGTCGAACTTTCAGCTTTGGCTTCAAGAACTGGTTCACTCTTATCGCTAGAAACAGCAGCGCCTACTCCTAAGCCAACTCCGAAAAGCATAGCAACAGAAGCAAACAAAATAGAAAATTTCTTCATATTTTCTCTCCTTTATGTACACTTACATACGAATGTGCGTTGTATATATTATATATAATATTTAGTCATAATCAACAATTTTTATTTTTAGTAAACTTTTTTGATAATTTGATATTAGATTGTCTTTTTTAAATCGTCAAAAGCACACTTACAATCATAGTCAAACCTATATTTCAAAAAATAATGGGTTTTTAAAAAAGGACACCGCTAATTAGACTTAAAAACATACGTGAAACATCACAATGATCTTAGAGTGAAACTAAATATTTTTTAATTGTCTTCTTTACCAATGCCCATTTTAATAGAGCCGTCCCAAAAAGAAATACTGGCCCATACTTGTTTATTATTAGGAAGATGTCCATAAAGGAATCTATTAACAAGCACTGAATCTTGAACATCGCCCTCTATTACTAAGCAATGTTTAAAACCAACATATACAAGTACTGTATAGCCATCAAATTGTCTAGTGCGAACTTTTATCGTAATTAAAGCAGATAACCAAAGCGCAAACATAATAATCGCAACTATTGAAGCTACTGCAACCATAATAACCCAACTGATTTTTGAATCTGTGCCATCTTTATCCGTGCAAAGAAGGATAATGGAAACAGCAAGAAAAACTAATGTAGTTAAGAAAAATAAAGTCCATATCCATCTGGCAGCAGTTGCTTTACTTTTCCATTTTTTAATCCAAACAGTATTTTTTGGCTTTGGATAATTCAAAACAACTTTTTCTTGTGATTTAAGAGACAATTGTTTTTTAATTGGATAGCCACAATGTGGACAAATATCCGCCGCAGTGCTCACTGCGTTCCCACATTCAGGACATTTTATAAGGGCCATAACATACCTCACTTTGTATCATATTTATCTATTTAAATTTAATCACTTAATGTATAGTACTAATTTTATTTTTCAAACAAAAGTTTTTGATCTCTATTCCGACTAAGCATATGGTATATTCTCCATATCATCATCCAACTACATAGTACAAAATAAAACCATACTATTGATAGGGATTTAATCAATGAAGCCATAGACCAATTTTGACAAATCTCATGCCCATACTTTGTATGAGACAAATAATAAAATCTGATAATTAAAAAGCCCACCGAAGTGAGCTATTATCGCTATGATAGTTTAGATGAATGATTTTTCCCATTTTTTTCCAATCCACCATTCGCATTGCAATTTTGGTATATAGGTCTAATCCTTTCTTCGCTTTTTTTCTTGTTTCAGTAAAGAAAGTTTCTGACGATATCAGTGTCGCATTTAACTTATTAGAGAATTCAATATCATCATCGATATAGAATTTAATCAAAGCATCTTTGTTACCTGTTTTCTTTACATACCTATTCGTATAGCCAATAGTCTTAGAATTCGGTGTATCAAAAACAATTTCGGCATGTGGTATTTCTTTTAATATATTAATCAATAGTTTAACTATTTCATCGACTTCAAAATATTCAAACACTCCTCTTGCAGTAATTAGAGTTGTAAATTGCAACGAGTGAAATGACATTACACGAGAATGCCTTCACCATAGTTATTAATCCTTATCGCCAAATGCTTCTTGATATTCAATAAGTTTCTTTTGTAATAGCTTTTTATCAATTAGTTTTGTTTCATATGTACTTATAGCGGTAGGCGAATTACTTCTTGCTTGAGCGTATTCGACAATTGCTTCGTTT
>CADBUF010000071.1 GCA_902797795.1 uncultured Erysipelotrichaceae bacterium | reverse complement strand
TGGTAAGAAACCAAACTTATCTGTCAACCCAGATGAAGCTGTTTCTATCGGTGCTGCTTATCAAGGTGGTGTCGTTAGTGGTGATGTCAAGGACGTTGTCCTTCTCGATGTTACTCCATTAACTCTTGGTATTGAAACATTAGGTGGCGTTCTCACTCCACTCATTAAGAGAAATACCACAATTCCAACCACTCAAAGCCAAATCTTCTCAACTGCTGCTGATAATCAACCTGCTGTTGATATCATGGTCTATCAAGGAGAAAGACCAATGGCCCACGATAACAAATTACTTGGTCACTTCCAATTAACTGGTATTAAACCAGCAAGACGTGGTGAACCAAGAATTGAAGTTACATTCTCAATTGACGTTAATGGCATTGTTAAAGTATCTGCAAAAGACTTAGATACTCAAAAAGAACAAGAAATTACTATCACCGGTAGTAATGGTCTATCTAAAGAGGATATCGATAGAATGGTCAGAGAAGCTGAAGAAAACGCTGAAGCTGATGCCAAACGTAAAGAAGAAACCGAAGTGAAAAACAAGGCTGAAACCTTGATTAACGATATTGACATTTCTTTACAAGAAAAAGGCGATAGCATCGATCCAACTCAAAAAGAGCAAACTCAAAAATTAAGAGATGAGCTCAAGACCGCTCTTGATAATAATGACATTGAAACATTAAAATCAAGAATCAATGAATTAGAACAAGCAGCGGCGTATATGGCTAATGCTCAAGCTGGTGGACAAGCTAATGCAAATAATGGCACCCCAGGAAGTAATCCTGATGATGTCGTCGACGCTGATTTCTCAGATAAAAACAAAGCTTAATCAAATTAACAACATTTCCTAAGGAGGGCATATGCCCTCTTTAGTGATAAAGAAAGGATCATTATGGCAAAAAGAGATTATTATGAAGTCTTAGGTGTGAAGAAAAACGCCACTAAAGATGAAATTAAATCAAGTTACCGTAAACTCGCTAAACAATACCATCCTGATAACAAAGAAACTGGCGATGAAGCGAAGTTCAAGGAAGTTCAAGAGGCATATGACATCCTTTATGATGACCAAAAAAGAAGCGCTTATGACCAATTTGGTCATGCAGCATTTGAACAAACTGGAGGCGGACCTGCTAGTGGCAATCCATTCAGTGGTTTTGGTGGATTCGGTGGTGGGTTTAATGGTGAAGACATCAATCTAGGCGATATCTTCTCTTCCTTCTTTGGAGGTGGAGGGTCTCGTAGCCGTCGACAAACCGGTCCAGTTAAGGGCGATGATATTCTCATGCGCTTAAAAGTCGATTTCATGGATGCGGTTAATGGGAAGGACGAAGAAATCAGTTTTGATTTTGATGATGATTGCCCTCATTGCCACGGAAGTGGAGCGGATTCACCAAGCGACATCAAAACTTGTCCAACATGTGGAGGAAGAGGCTCTGTTACTCGTCAACAAAGAAGCATTTTTGGTGCTGTTAATACAGAGGTTGTCTGTCCTGATTGTGGAGGCAGAGGCAAAACCATTTCTAAGAAATGTTCTGTCTGTGGCGGCTCTGGACATAAACGCGTAAAGAAAACCACGAAAATTCATATCCCTGTCGGCATTAATAACGGACAACAAATTCGTTTAAGCGGCATGGGTGGAGCAGGCGCTAATGGTGGTCCTCATGGTGATTTGTTCGTTGAAATCAATATCAAAGAGCACCCATTCTTCAAACGTGAACGTAACGATATCCATTTAGAAGTGCCGTTAGATTTTGCTGACGCTCTTCTTGGATGTAAGATTGAAGTCCCAACGGTTTATGGCGATATGGTGGTTACTGTTCCTGAAGGAACCCAACCTGGCCAGATCTTAAGATTAAAAGGACAAGGTATCAAGGATTTGCGTTCTGGTAAACCTGGTGATCAATATATCCATCTCGATATTAAAGGACCAACAAGTTTGAACAAGAAACAAAAAGAAGCTCTCAACGCTTATAAGAGCGCTTCCAAAGAAGAAGATTCCTTGTTTAACAAATTTAAGAAAAAATTTAAAAAATAGACCCTTTGGGTCTTTTTTTTATAAAAATTTTTGAAATTTTTCGTAAAAAAATCGTCTTTTTCTCATATTAAAGAAGTGAGGGGATAATTATGCCCCGGAAAGGAGAAAAGATGTATTTTATATCCCAATTAGGTAAGCAAGATTGCGCCTATGCATGCCTAAAAATGATGCTTGCTAATTATCACAAAGATCGGAATTATCTCTATTTATCATGTTCGCTTGATAAAAGTTATAACTTCCAAGATTTAATTGTGGAAGCTAGTAAGCACAACATGACTCTAGTAGGAGTGAAAGTGGAAGACTCTAATGAATTACTTAAATGTAAGAAGTTTCCAGTTATTGTAACTCTCCAAAAAAGAAAAGGAGTCAAACACAGCGTATTAGTCTTAAAGGCTAATAGAAAATATGTATATGTTTATGATCCAGAAGTTGGAAAAAGAAAACTACTAACTGAAATTTTTATGAGCGAATGGACCAAAAAGGCATTAGTTGTCAGTGAGTTCACACCGACAAAATGTCAAAAGAAGTATCCTGATTTCATTGATAAGAAAGACAAGACTATTCTCCCAGTCTTGCAAGTATTGAGCGGAGTTAGTTTACTCGTTGGTACCTATTTTATCAGTAGTAATTATAGCGTTTACATTCCGATCACATTGCTATGTGCTTTTATCATTATTGAAATTCTCTATCGTTGGAATTTAGTAAACGCGATGCGTCATATGGATGATCTCATTGCTAATTATGAATATAACGTTCCTAAGGGTGAATATGTTGAACTATATAAGAGTATTGAAAAATATCGACAAATATCTTTGTCACTTCTCCCTAATTTCATTTACTCTGTAATGATTTCAATATTCGTCACTATCGTTTTAATTATCAATGGTCCAATTAACGCGATTTATGTTTTCCTTCCAATGGCGTTAGCCTTCATACAAGTATTCATTTCCAACCCATTCTTCAAAAACAAAGAAATTGAAGTGATGGAAAAAGAAAGTGAACTACTCGATGTGGAGAATGATTATCAGTTCAAGATGAAAAGCGGTGAGGCTCATAACATCGCCTATCATCTTGGACTTAGTAAAAACATGTATAGCTATGTTGAGATTGCTATTTTACTTTTAGTAATTGTTACGGTGATGACATTAACAAAGACGACCAATATCATCTATATCATCTTCAACATCTGTGTTACTTTCTTCCTTAAGCAAACGTTTTCTAGACTCTTCGAATATTCTTCAAAATACGATGAATATACATTTGCAAAGGCGAAAATTCTTAACTCCATAAAAGAAGAAAGTAATAATTGATAGATTATCACTTCTTATCTATGATAAACTAACTATACGATGGAATTGGATTTTAATTCAAAATTCGAAGAATACAGTAACTACGAGGATGTTTATTTATCACTCATGGAAGTTACTATGAAGAAACTTGGAATCAAATGTGATCCAATTGTTTCTGTCTCTTTGGTGGATAACCGTTATATCCATCGTATCAACAAAAAATATCGTCACATTGATCGTCCAACAGATGTAATTAGTTTTGCTTTTCTTGATGACGGTCATGAATACGATAAAATCTTATTTCAAGAAGGTGTAGTAGCTTTAGGAGATATTTATATCTCTATCGAAAAAGCGATAGAGCAAGCAAAAGAATATGGCCATTCGTTGAATCGTGAACTCTCGTTCCTCTTCGTTCATGGCCTTCTCCACTTGCTCGGCTATGACCACATGAATGAAAAAGATGAAAAAGTGATGTTTTCTCTTCAAGAAGAGATTTTAAAAGAAAAAGGAGTGTAACCATGGATAAGAAAGAATTGATTAAAAAAGCTATCGAGGCAAGAAGCCTCTCATATTCACCATATAGTCATTTCGCAGTAGGAGCTGCTCTTCTAACAAAAGATGGACAAGTGTTTGTAGGCGCCAACATTGAAAATTCGTCTTATCCACTTTGCATGTGTGCAGAAAGAAATGCGATTTATAACGCGATGCTACACGGATATAAGAAAAGCGACTTTGTAATGCTTGCATTAAGTGCTGACACTGATGGACCTTGTTCTCCTTGTGGAGCATGTCGTCAAGTTATCAGCGAACTCTTCCCAAAAGATGGTGTTATTGTTATGACAAACCTTAAAGGTGACGAGCAAGAAACAACTATTGGCGAATTACTACCATACGCTTTCAGCGAGGATGATTTGAAATAATGAAATCTGGTTTTGTGACCATCCTTGGCCATCCTAATGTTGGCAAATCAACAATCCTCAATGGTGTTATCAATAGAAAAATTTCTATTGTCACAGATAAAAGTCAAACTACAAGGAACGTTATACGTGGTATTTATCGCGGTAAAGATAGCCAAATTATCTTTATTGACACCCCTGGCATTCATAAGCCACACGCTAAACTCGGTGTGGAAATGAATTCCATGGCCTATAGCAGTGCTCATGAAGCTGATGTAAATATTTTAGTTGTTGATGCTTCTAAATCTTATAGTGATAGTGATGATTTCCTTTTGGAACATTTAGATATCAAGAACGCTCCTCTTATTATCGCTTTTAACAAAATTGATCTCGCAAGAATCACGGAAGTTGAAAAGTTAAAAGACATCTATCGTTCAAAACTACCAGAAAGCCACTTTATTGACGTTGTAGCGAATGAAAGATTCAATTTAGAGGAATTAATCGCTTTAGTGGAAAAACTGCTCCCAGAAGGTCCAGAATATTACCCTGGTAGTGAGATCACTGACAAAGATGAAGTTTTCCAAATCAAAGAAATTATTCGAGAAAAGATTTTGAAGACATTACGAGATGAAGTCCCTCACTCAATTGCGATATACGTGAATAATATCGCCTGGGAGGAAGACCCAGTTCATATCCACGCGACGATTATCGTTGAAAAAGATTCCCAAAAGGGAATAGTTATTGGCGCGGGCGGAAAAAGAATCAAAGATATTGGTTTAAAAGCTAGAAGAGATATTGAAAGATTATTAAATAAACATGTTTTCTTAGAACTATTCGTCAAAGTTCAAAATGATTGGCGAAATAGTGACGAATTACTTGAAACCTACGGATATAAAAATAAATCAAAATAATAATGAAAGTCATTATTTTATCTAAAACCCCATACAAAGAAAAAGATGTTATTTTTAACGCGATTAGTGAAGATAAATATTTTTCCTTTCGCGCTAGAGGGGTAATTGACAATAAATCACCATATGTCTGGCTTAATAATGAACTTACTATCGCTGATATCGAAGTTAGCGAAGATAAAAGATCTAAATATCTATCATTAAAAGAAGCTAAACCCATATCTTCTTCACTAATAGGAGATGGTGATTTAAATTACTTGTTCTCTTTGTCGGTAATTGGCGAGGCCGCTAATAAAATGCTTGATGATGATGAGAAACATTTGATGTTTCCTTATATTGAAGGAGCACTAAAAGCTCTTAAAGAAAAGAAAGACTATAAGATGGTAATTCTAATCTTTTTAGCTAATGCAACTAAGCTTGCTGGTGCAGAATTGAACGTTGATTCTTGTATCAACTGTGGTTCTACATCAGATATCGTTGCTTTCTCTTTTGCGGATGGAGGATTCTATTGCCGCAAATGTTTAGAGCCAGATACTCCAATTGATTTAAATTCATCACAGATGCATCTTATTAGATACATCTATAGAGCACCAAACTTTAGCTGTGTAAAAACAGATAAGTTTACTGAACAAGACAAAAATGCGGTTTTACATTCTTTAAGAAATTACATAATTGATGCGGTTGGAGTGTATATTGAATCGCTCAAAAAAATAATTAAATAAATTTAAGTCTTAAAATAATACACTAATAAATGGTTGACAAAGCATGTAATAACTCATATATTTTTTCCTGTACGCAATTTTTTGGAGGTATCTCACAATGAGTGAATACAGTTTTGATAAATTATGTAGCCATTTTATTTCCTCTGGTTATTATTTCCAAGGCAGTGAAATATATGGTGGATTATCTAACACTTGGGATTACGGTCCTTTAGGAAGCGAAATTAAAAACAACATCAAAAAGATGTGGTGGAAGAAGTTTGTCCAAGAAAGTCCTACTAATGTAGGAATCGATGCGGCAATTCTTATGAACCCAAAAGTTTGGGAGGCTACTGGCCACGTTCAAACATTTAACGATCCATTAATCGATTGTAAAAAATGTAAACAGCGTTTTAGAGCTGATCAATTAATTGAACAAGCCGATCCAAACGCTCCAGTAACTTCTATGAATAACGAACAAATGATGGAATATATTCGTTCCCATCATATTGCTTGCCCAAATTGTGGAGCAGAAAACTTCACTGATATTCGTCAATTCAATATGATGTTCAAAACTCATATTGGTGTTACCGAAGACAACAAATCAACTGTGTATTTAAGACCAGAAACCGCTCAAGGTGTTTTCGTGAATTTTAAAAATGTTGTTAGAACCACAAGAAGAAAATTACCTTTAGGTATTTGCAATGTTGGTAAAGCTTTTAGAAATGAAATCACTCCAGGTCAAATGACATTTAGAACACGTGAATTTGATCAAATGGAAATGGAATTCTTCTGTAAGCCAGGAACTGACCTTGAATGGTTTGCTCATTGGAAAAAGCAATGTTTACAATTCGTAAATGATTTAGGCATTGATAGCGATAAATTACGTTATCGCGATCACGATCCAGAAGAACTTGCTTTTTATTCAAAAGCAACAACTGATATTGAATACTTATTCCCATTTGGATGGGGTGAAGTTTGGGGCATCGCCGATAGAACTGATTATGATTTAAAACGTCATATGAATTACAGTGGTGAATCTCTTGAATATTTAGATCCTGAGACAAATGAGAAATATATTCCATATTGTATTGAACCATCCGTTGGTCTAGACCGTTTAGTGCTTATGTGCTTATGTAACTCATATGATGAGGAACAAGTAGGAGAGAACGATACTCGTATCGTTATGCATTTATCTCCATACATTGCTCCAATTAAAGCCGCTATCTTTCCATTAAGTAAAAAGCTTGAAGAAAAAGCGCGTGAATTAGAAACTATCCTTTCAAAATATTTCCCAGTTCTATATGACGATACTGGAAGTATCGGAAAGAGATATAGACGTCAAGATGCGGTCGGAACTCCATTCTGTATTACAGTTGACTTCCAAACTTTAGAAGATAACGAAGTTACAGTTAGAGATAGAGACAGCATGCAACAAGTGAGAATGCCTATTAAAGAACTTGTCAAATACTTATCCGTCAAATTATTTTATTAGTAATATATTAGTAGCAAATTAGTATATTTATAAATAAATTTATATGGCAAATAACAATTCGTTAGCAGAAGACATTATTAAACATGCGGATATTGTTAAAGTTGTCGAATCATACATTCCTTTAATCAAACAAGGAAAGAATTATAAGTGTGTATGTCCATTCCACGACGATACAAATCCTTCTTTAACTGTGTCTCCAGAGAAGCAATTCTTCAAATGTTTTGTTTGCGGCACTGGTGGTAACGCGATTGGCTTTGTTCAAAAATATGAGCATATCTCTTTTGGAGAAGCCATGAGAAAAGTTGCTGATCTAATGGATTATCACCCAGAAGGTCTTGAACGCGTAGGCCGCCCTCAAAAGGTTGATACTAGAAAAGAAGAGCTCCTTAAATGCTTGCACGACTTAAATCTTTATTATCAATTTGCTCTTAACACCCCAGAAGGTAAAGAAGGACTCGATTATTTTGAAAGACGTAACCTAGATGTTTCTATCAGAAACAAATATAAACTTGGTTACGCTCCAAAAGACGGAAAAGCCACAATTGAATTCCTTCAAAAGAAAGGTCACTCGTTAAAAACCATTGAGGATACTGGCGTATGCAAGATTATTAGCGCTGGTGTATATCGCGACATGAACGAAGGAAGAGTGACTTTCCCAATTTGCGATATTGACGGTAATGTCATTGGTTTCAGTGCTAGAAGATTAAAAAATGATGACACTGCTAAATATATGAATACACCTGAAACATATTTGTTTCATAAGACTAATAATTTATATAACATCCACATTGCTAAGGATGCTGCTAAATTAAAGGGATACATTTATGTCTGTGAAGGGTTCATGGATGTATATGCATTAGGCAAAATTGGGATTGATGCTGCGGTTGCAATTATGGGAACAGCCTTAACTAGTGAACACATACAAATACTTAGGAGTTTGAATGTAGAAATAAGGCTATGCCTTGATGGCGATCTTCCAGGTCAATCAGCAATGATGAAAATTGCTAGAAACCTCGCTAAAAGTGGAATCAACTTCCGCGTTGTCGATAATCAGGGAAGTGATAGAGACCCTGACGAAATTCTTAACGAAGATGGTAAAGAGGCTTTGGAGGAATATCTCAACAAGCTCACTAACCAAGTTGATTTTGCTCTCAATTATTATTTGAGAAGCAATCCACTTAAGACCAATGAAGAAAAGAAAACTCTTATTAAAGAGTTCATACCAATTCTTCTTAGACTTAATAGTCAAATTGAATTCGACAGTTATTTAAGAAAACTGAGCAAGATTACTGGATTTGATGTTGAATCCATTAGAGACCTTGTCACTCGTGCACGTATGATGAGCGCTTCTGAGGATAAACAAGCCGTTTCTAAGGCAGTGATTCAAAACTTCCATCCAGAAAGAGAAGCCCTCCAGAAACTCGTAACTGCTGAACGTGAACTTTTATACCAAATGAGTCAAAACAAGCAAGCAGTGGCCTTTTATGAAGAGAGAATCGGTGGATTTTATGATGATGTCTACCGCCAGATTGCAAACTTCATGGTTGAATATGCTGAAAATCATGAAGAAATGGATCCAAGTGGAGTGATGGTCCTTGTTCAAGATAGTGAAGCGGAAAATAAGGATGAACTACTTAATGACCTTACTTCTCTACTTGTAGAGACACATCCAGATACATGTTCTACTCAACTCTTAAATAATTTGTTAGATACGATTAATGACGAGAAGAGCAGAATAACTGATGAAGATATATTAGAGAATTCGTTAGAGGGAAAAAGTGAACTCGAGCAAGCTCGAATAATCGCTGAATTCCGAAGACGAAAGATGAAAAAATAAAAAAGTTGAAAATTGTTGAATAGGGAGAATAAAACAATGGGAAGACCAAAAAAAGTAGAGGCCGAAAAAGCCCCAGTAAAAAAAGTTAGCAAAAAAAGAGATTCTGAAACTCTTGCCACTTTAGCAGAGATCGAAGCAAAACTTCTTAAGAAAGCTAAGAGCAATGGCGACAGTTTGGATCAAAGCGATATCTATGACGCTTTAAATAATTACGAGCTTGAAGATGATGTTATCGATGATTTAATTGAATATTTTGCAAAGCAAAAAATTGAAGTTATCTCTGATGATTCCGAAGAGGAAGAGGAAGATGACGCTGATATTGATTTTGATGAAAGCAAAATGGGCTCTTTAGATGACGACGAAGATTTCTTTGAAGACGATGTCGATGATGAAGAGCGTGAAGAAATCGACTTTGACATCGACCATTTAGATGCCGCTATTGGTGGAGAAGTAAAAATCAATGACTCTGTTAAGATTTATCTTAAAGAGATTGGTAAATACGAACTTCTTAAAGCTGAAGAAGAGCCAATTCTTGCCGCTAAAATTTTAGAAGGTGATGAAGAAGCTAAACAAAGACTTATTAACGCTAACTTGCGTTTGGTCGTTAACATTGCTAAACACTATGTTGGTAGAGGAATGCAATTCCTTGATTTAATTCAAGAAGGTAACCTTGGTTTAATGAAGGCTGTTGATAAATTTGACTACACAAAAGGATTTAAGTTTTCAACTTATGCCACATGGTGGATTCGTCAAGCTATCACTAGAGCGATTGCTGACCAAGCTCGTACAATTCGTATTCCTGTTCATATGGTTGAAACCATCAACAAGATGACAAGAGTGCAACGTCAACTCGTTCAAGATTTAGATAGAGATCCAACTGCTGAGGAAATCTCTGAAGCAATGGGCGGAGAACTTTCTCCTAAGAGAATTCGTGAAATTCAACGTATTGCTCTTGAGCCTGTATCCTTTGAAACCCCAATCGGTGAAGAAGATGATTCGCATTTAATTGACTTTATCGAAGATAAAGATAACGAATCACCTGTTGAATATACAACTAAAGAACTTTTAAAGGAAGAGCTTGATTCTATTCTTAAAGATTTAACCGATAGAGAAGAAAGAGTCTTAAGACTCCGTTATGGGCTTGATGATAATCGCCCAAGAACTCTTGAGGAAGTTGGAAAAGAATTTGGTGTTACTCGTGAGCGTATTCGTCAAATTGAAGCTAAAGCGATTAAAAAACTCAAGCACCCAACAAGACGTAAAAAATTAGGAGATTATAGAAACTCATAATGAAACTTTCAAAGCGTTTACAAGCTATTTATGATATGGTGCCTTCTGGCGTCGCTGCTGATGTTGGAAGTGACCACGGGAAATTAATTATTTCCCTCTTTCAAAATGGAATTATTTGTAAAGGCTATGCGATTGAAAATAAGAAAGGTCCATATTCCCGTTTAGTAGAAGCCATCAAGAATAGTGGATGTATTGATAATGTTGTCCCCATGTTTTCTGATGGTATTAGTGAACTTCCTAGTGATGTAAATATTGTCATTATTGCGGGGATGGGCGGGCAAAATGTCATCGATATTCTTAAAAAGAATCCGTTGAAATTGAAAAATGTACAAACCATCATCGTTGACGCTCATAATGCAATCCCTGAATTAAGAAACCAAGTATGTAAGATGGGTTTTGTTATTGCGGATGAAGATATCGTTTATGAAAAAGGTATCTATTATGAAATAATCAAATTCAACGCTGGTGAAGTCGGCTATCTAGATGATCCAGACATCGAATTTGGACCGATTTTAAGAAATGAAAAATCGATTACATTTAAAGAAAAATATCAAACCAGAATAAATGAAATAGACAAAATATTGTCTAATAAGAACATTCCTTCTAAAAAAACTAGAGAACTTAATTCTGAAAAAGAAAGGATTAGATCCGTTTTATGAACACCAGAAGTTTATTAAATAAACTAGCAAAGCAATTCCCTAAAAGATACGCAAAAGCGAATCACGATTTTGTTGGTTTAATGGTGGGAAAATTACCAAACGAAGTTCATAAAATTGTTTTATGTTTAGATTGTGACTGGGACATATTTCCTCTGATGAAAGAGGAAAAACCAGACCTTGTTCTTACTCATCACCCGTTAATATATGGTTATAGATCTCGTGTTTTTAAAAGGGATCCAAGCAAAAAAGAATTATGTGATGCTTTAGAGGATATTGGTGTCCCCGTTTATAGCATGCACACTAATTTTGACACTGGTAAAGGCGGGATGAACGATGCTTTAAGCGAAGCTTTAGGATTAACAGATGTTAAAGTTATTGAAGGAAATATCATGATGAGAGGCGGCAAACTCCCTTCATCGATGAAAGTTTCGGACTTTGCTAAATATGCGAACAAATGTTTTAAAGTCGACTACTCTTTATTAATTAATAAAGGTAAAGAAATAATTGAAAGCGTTGCTCTTATTGGAGGAGGGGGAAGTGGTAATTGGCCAATCGCTAAAGACGCTGGATATGATATCTATATCTCTGGAGATTGCCCACATCACGTTCGTCGTGAAATTATTAACGCAAAATACAATTATTTAGATATGCCTCATGAAATCGAAAAGATATTCATCCCACAAATGAAAAAAATCATCCATAACATGGATGAGAGCATTGAAATAGTGTGCATTGATCACGAAAAAGAACCAACGGTTATACGTTAGTTAGATATTTATAAATCTCATCTACGATGTATTGTGGAGTTGAAGCCCCTGAACCTAAGGCAGCTTTTTTCTTGTCGCTTATATTGTAAGATTTAAGCTCTTCTAGGTTATTAACCATAAGCGTTAATGCTTTAGGGAAGCTTTTAGAAGCGATCTCAAATAACTTATTTGAGTTACTAGAAATCTTATGACCAACAATAATAATCAAATCAGTGTCATCATCGATTTTAAGTACTGCTTCTTGTCTTAATCTTGTGGCGTTACATATTTCATTTTCAATTCTTGCGCCAGGAATGTTGCTCTTAATATCATCGTGATATTTAGAGAGTTCATAATAATTAAGGGTAGTTTGATTGATAACGAATGGAGAACTATCAGTAATTAAATAGTAGTTAAATAGTAGTTTTGTATCATATAATGATACATTTCTTGAAACCGATAAAGATGCATTTGTTTCTTTATGGCCGCTTTGACCGATATAAATTACTTGATGCCCGTTCTCTATTTCTTTTTTGATCTTTTGTAAATTGTCTTTTACTTTAAAACATGTCGCATCATATGTAACTAAGCCTTTGGCTTTTGCTAGATTATCTAATTTTTCATCATGACCATGCGCTGTAAAGATTAAAATATCGTCTTCTTTTAAAGACTTGATGTTTTCTTCTTCATTTCCTTCTAAGGTAATAAATCCTTTTTTATTTAAATCATCAATCAAAGATTGGTTATGAGCAAGCATGCCAAGAATATAAATATTCTTATTTGGATGTTCTTCTCTAGCTTGTTTCGCCAATTTTACAGCTCGAGTAACACCTGAACAAAAACCTTGTGGTTTGATTAATGCGACTTTCATAAAATTATGTTAACATAGTTAAAGGTATAAAAATATGAAAAATGAAAACATTTATTTAGGAAGCCATGTTGGATTAAGCGCTCCAGATTTCTATTTAGGTAGTGTTAAAGAGGCTCTCTCTTATGGGTCAAACACTTTTATGTTTTATACAGGCGCTCCACAGAATTCCTTTAGAAAACCATTATCTGAATTAAAAATTCAGGAAGGACGTAAATTGATTAAAGAATCCGGAATTGACGAGAGTAAGATTGTTGTTCACGCCCCTTATATTATTAATGCAGCGAATAGCTCTCGCCTCGATTTATATGAAATGTCGATAAACACAATTGTTAGCGAACTTAGAAGAACAGCAGGATTTGGGGCCAAAATCTTAGTTCTTCATCCTGGTAGCCATGTAGGAATGGGCGTTGAAAACGGTATTCTTGCTTTAGCAAAAGCACTAGATACCGCTCTATCTTGTGATGGAACAGATGTTAAAATCGCAATTGAAACAATGTCTGGTAAAGGACATGAGATTGGTGTGAACTTTGAAGAAATCAAATCAATTATTGACCACTGCAAACTTAAAAATCGCTTGGGTGTATGCCTAGATACATGCCACGTCCATGATTCTGGATATGATCTTAGAGGCGATTTAGATGGAGTTATCGAAAGATTCGATAAAGTAATTGGTCTTGATCGTCTACTTGTCGTTCATGTTAATGATACTAAAAATCCAGTTGCTGCTCATAAAGATAGGCACGAAAACATTGGATATGGGTATTTGGGATTTGATGTTTTATATCGCGTTGTTCATCATCCACGTCTACAAGGTATACCAATGATTCTTGAAACTCCTTATATCAATGAAAAAGCCCCTTATAAGCAAGAAATCGCAATGCTAAGGAGCGGTGAATATAAAGAGAATTGGCGAGATTAGAATTTATCTATTTCTTCTACTAAGGCTTCATAGGCTTCAGCCTCTGGAACCTTTTTTATAACTTTATCTTTTTTAAAGATAACAAACTCATGCTTTCCACCTGCTATTCCAATGTCGGCATTTTTAGCTTCTCCAGGGCCGTTAACAATGCATCCCATAACAGCGACATGAATTGGTTTACTAATTGTTTCTAAATATGACATGACTTTTCTAGCCAAACTTTCAACGTCGACTTGGGTTCTTCCACACGTTGGACACGCAACTAATGTTGGATAATTTGGATATAATCCACAGTCATGTAGTAGACGCTTACAAGTTATAATTTCATCTTTGACGCTTCCAGAGATAGATATCCTAATCGTGTCTCCGATACCTTCTAAAAGTAAAGGCGCTAAGCCAGCAGAACTTCTAATGACCGCTAAATCTTTAAAACCGGCTTCTGTAATTCCTAAATGTAAAGGATATGGGAATGTTTCGCTTGCTAATTTATAGGCCGCGATTGTTTCTAAAACGTTACTACCTTTAAGAGATATGACTATGTCATAAAACCCTAAAGATTCTAATATTTCAACATGCTTTTTAGCGGATGCAACTAATTTTTCAGCAGTGTATTTATTGGAATAGTTATGTATTTCTTTATCTAATGATCCAGAATTAACACCGATACGAATTGGAATATGTTTTTCTTTAGCCACAGAAACAACTTTTTTGACATTTTCAATGTCTCCAATGTTTCCTGGATTAATTCTTATCTTATCAACTCCGTTTTCCATCGCTAAAAGAGCTAAGCGATAATCGAAATGAATGTCAGCAACTAAAGGAATATTGATTCTTTTTTTGATTTCTTTAATTGCTAAGGCATCTTTTTCATCCATCACTGAAACACGCATTAATTCAGCGCCCAATTTCGCGCATTCATTAATTTGCTCACTGACTTCGATGTATTTTTCGGTCTTGATGTTACACATCGATTGAATAACGACTTTGTCTTGTCCACCGATATAAATATTTCCGACTTTGACTTGACGGGTTTGATTTCTTTTCATAACACTCATATTTTACCCTTGAGATTAATAAAAATATACTTTTATTATTTTATTTGTTGTGTTAACATTACATAGCAATTTAAGGAGAAACTATCTATGGCCAAAGATGAAAGAATCTCAATCACATTGAAATGTACTGAATGCGGCGAGGAGAATTATCTCAGCTCTAAAAATAAAAAGAACAATCCTGATCGTTTAGAGAAGATGAAATATTGCCCACGTTGCCAAAAGAAAACATTACATCGTGAGAAAAAGAAATAGGTTATACCTATTTTTTTATTAGGTTATGCGTTTAGATAAATTTGATTATAACGACATAGAAGAGCTGCTTTCTAATACTTACGTAATAAGCGATAGTGAGAATCACGCAGTTATTATTGACCCTTCTAGCGAAGGAGACGGTCTTTTAAAATACCTAGAAAAGAACAAATTAACTCCTGTCGCTATTATGCTAACTCATGGTCACTTTGATCATATCCGTGGTGTTAATAATTTATTAAAAAAATATGATGTTCCTATTTATATCCATGAATTAGATAAAAATTTTTTGCAAGATCCATATTTGAATTGTTCGTTAATATATGGAACAAATGTCAAAATTGATAAAGAACCAATCTTAGTCAAAGATAATGAGGAGTTACATCTTTTAAATGATGAGACCATTAAAGTGATTCACACTCCATTTCATACAGTTGGAAGCGTATGTTATTATTTTATAAATAATAATTGGCTTTTTTCTGGCGACACTTTATTTAGATTATCAATTGGAAGAGATGATTTACCTGGATCTATTCCTAAAAGTAAATATGATTCATTAGCCAAGCTCAAAAAGCTTCCAAAAGATGTAAAAATATATCCAGGTCATGGACAAAACACAGTTTTAGCAGCAGAGTTAATGCTAAATGACTTTTTCAGAAGATAAATATTTGGTATAATACCAAAGGAATTTTATAAAGAAAGGAAAAATACAATGGTTAACGTTACTGAATTAAGACCAGGCAATTACTTTATTGAAGATGGTAACATCTATCAGGTTTTAGACATTTTATTAAATAAAACCGCAATGAGAAAGATGGTTGCTAAAGTTAAAGTTAAGAATCTTCGTTCTGGTGCTGTTACTGAAATGGCACGTAATAGTGGATATGGCATTGAAACAATCAGACTTGAAAAACGTCAAATGCAATATTTATATGACACAGGCGACGCCCTTTGCTTTATGGATCAAGCAACATATGATCAAATTGAAATTTCTAAAGATAGACTTGCATGGGAAGTTCAATTCCTCAAAGGCGAAGAAATCGTAGAAATTACCAGCTATGATGGAGAAGTTCTTGGTATCAACTTACCAGCCAAAGTTGCTTTAAAGATTACACACTGCGAACCTGCTATTAGAGGCGATACAGTTAATAAGGCAATGAAAGACGCCGAACTTGAAACCGGACTTAAAGTCCGCGTCCCATTATTTATTGAAGAAGGCGAAGTCGTCTTAGTAAGAACCGATAACGGCGATTACGACGGAAGAGCCTAGTAAAGGAGAACGCTCATGTCAACAGGTGGATGGATTGGTGTTCTTGTAGCAGCTTTAGTTGCTGGACTCATCATTGGCTTCTTTGGAGCCCGTTGGTTCTTCAAAAGACAAATTGAAAAGAACCCTCCAATTAATGAAGGAATGATTAGAGCCCTTTACCAAAGCGTTGGAAGAAAGCCAAGTGAAGCAGATATCCAACGCACAATGAACGCTGTTAAAAGACAACAACGCTAATTACAAGAAGGTTAATAATAAGCATCGAATTTAGTAGTTCGGTGCTTTTATTTTTGCTTCTTTGTGGATAATGATGTGGATAGTGGTGAATAACCTTGTGTTAATGGGAAAATCAATATAAAAGTCAATGAAAACTCTTTTATATATAATATAAAATAAAAATTGAGTTTTACCCCATATGTGGAAAGCCCAATTAACACAGTCTATAAACTACTAATTAACTACTAATATAATACTAATATATCTATTTCATCCACTTAATCTTGCTTTCAGTTCCGTTTTTAATTCTCTCAAAATTTGTTTTATGTTTGATGGTTAAAATTGTGGCGCTGAAAGTTAGAATGATTGAGAAGACATAGTTGCAATATAATCCTGGTCCATAGCCTGGTAACCAGACTAGTTCACCACTAATGGCGTCAGTAAGGATTAAAATTGACCAAATCCAGGATAACAGGACGGAGAACCATGCCCCTGAAACGCTTGCTAATGAAACCCATTTTTTAAGTTTGAGGACAAAGAGAAAGAAAAAACCAGGGATGATGCCATATAACCATCCTCCTGCAATAGCGGTGCCGTAGTACACGGCAACATTCTTTCCACCTTTGAATCCATTTAGAAGCGGATAGCAGTGCCCTAAGCTTGCTCCAACGATTGATAACCAGTAAATTGGCCATTGAATTAAATATCCGCTGACATCGACCTTATCAACAATTTGAGTGAGATATGGCATTAAAGGGAGACTATTATATAGCGGTACTTTAACAAGGAAAAGGTAGATTAAATATAAAGGCACCACAGCTTTGGCGGCATCTAAAATAATTACGATTACACCAAACTTTTTGCCAAAGACTCTGCCGACATTTGTGCCACCAGAATTTCCACTTCCAAAATCACGTGGATCCTTATGGAAAAAGAGCTTGCCAATCCAAATACCATTTGGAATGGAACCAAACAAATAACCAATAATTATGATTAAAATTGCAACCAATATATTATATAAAATAATATCCATTTTTTGCCCCTTATCTATTCTACTAAATTGCTTTATATTTTCAATATTTTCCGTTATTATGAACGGCGAAAAGGTAGGTATAGTATGGCGGAGAGACAATATACTGCGAACGATATTCACATTTTGCAAGGCCTTGAAGGTGTTAGAAAAAGACCTGCAATGTATATCGGTAGCACTAATTCAAGTGGCCTCCATCACCTCGTTTGGGAAGTAGTCGATAACGCAGTCGATGAAGCATTAAGTGGATACGGTAAAAACATCACAGTTACTCTTCATAAAGACGGGAGCTGTTCCGTATTAGACGAAGGTCGTGGAATTCCGGTTGGAATCAATAAAGAAACAGGCAGACCAGGTGTAGAAATCGTTTTCACTGAATTACACGCTGGTGGAAAATTTAATTCATCAGTCTATAAAAGCGCTGGTGGACTTCATGGTGTTGGTGCTTCAGTCACCAACGCATTAAGTGAATGGTGTGATGTCACGGTTTATCAAAATGGTGGTGCTTATCACCTCAGATTTGAAAATGGTGGCCATTTAGTTACACCTTTAGAAAACCTTGGCGCTTCAAAGAAACACGGTACTTTGGTTCGCTTTAAACCAGATGCCTCAATTTTCTCTACTGTTGATTTTAAATACGACACAATCTCCTCACACTTACAAGAAAGTGCCTTCTTAATGAAAGGCGTACGTTTCATCATTTATGATGAAAGAACAAACGAAAAACAAGAATATTTTTATCAAAATGGTCTTGTTGAATACATCACTAACCTCAATGAAGAAAAGAATCCAATTATTGACGTTTTTTCCTTTTCTGATGTTGATGCGGTGACTAATATTGAAACAGAAATTGCTCTTCAATATTGCTATGAAGATTATAACGAAACAATCTATTCTTACGTTAATAACGTAAAAACTTCAGATGGTGGTACTCATGAGTCTGGTTTTAGAGCCGGAATTACTCGTGCAGTTAATGATTTTGCAGAAGCTCAAGGACTATTGAAAGGAAAGAAACTTGAAGGTAGTGATATCCGTGAAGGCTTAACCGCGATTATCTCTTTGAAAGTTCCTGAAGAATTGCTTGAATTTGAAGGACAAACTAAAGGAAAACTTGGTACACCAGCAGCCTTACCAGTAGTTAGCAATCTTATTTATAATAAGTTTACTTATTATCTAACTGAAAATAAGGAAAATGCGTTAAGGATTATTAAAAAATGCGTTGATAGTCAACAAGCACGTATTGCTGCTAGAAAAGCTAAAGATGAAGCTCGTAGTTCTAAAAAAGCCAAACAAGAAGTTATTTTGTCTGATAAATTAACACCTGCTCAATCTAAAGACTACCTTAAAAACGAGCTCTTTATTGTTGAAGGTGATTCCGCTGGTGGAACCGCTAAAAAGGGAAGAGATCGAATCCATCAAGCTATATTACCACTTCGTGGTAAACCACTTAATACAGATTCTATTTCTTTGGACAAACTTCTCCATAATGAGGAAATTGCCACAATTATTAACACCGTAGGTGCCGGATTTGGTCAAAGTTTTGATATCGAAGACATCAAATACGGAAAAATTATCATTATGACCGATGCTGATACCGATGGTGCTCATATTCAAACGCTTTTATTGACGTTCTTTTACCACTACATGAGAACCCTTATTACTAGTGGACACATTTATATTGCTGTTCCACCTTTATATAGAATATATAAAGAAGAAGGCAAAAAAATCATTCAACAATATGCTTGGAATGACGCTGATTTAGAAAAAGCAAAGAAGGTTGTTGGTGGAGGAGCAAAAGTCACTCGATATAAAGGTCTTGGTGAAATGGACGCTATTCAATTAAAGGAAACAACAATGGATCCAAAGACTCGTCAACTTATCCAAGTTGACATCAGTGATCCTTTCCTAGTGGAGAAAAGAGTAAAAATTCTCATGGGAAATGATGCAAGTTTAAGAAGAAAATGGGTTGAAGAAAACGTTGATTTCAACCAAATTGATACATTTTTAAAGGAGGCAAAGTAGCTTATGGCAAAGAAAAAAGATGTCATCGTTGAAGAAACCTTTGACGAAAATATTAGCACTGAACCCCTTGAAGATGTAATGAGTGATCGTTATGCAACTTATGCAAAATATGTCATTCAAGATCGTGCTATTCCTGATGTTAGAGATGGCTTAAAACCTGTTCAAAGAAGAATTATTTTTTCAATGTATAAAAGTGGTAACACTTTTAATAAGCCAACAAAGAAATGTGCTCACACCGTTGGAGCGGTTATGGGTACTTATCACCCACATGGCGATACATCAATTTATGAAGCTCTAGCAAGAATGAGCCAAGATTGGAAAGTGAGATACCCATTAATTGATTTCCAAGGTAATAATGGTTCTATTGATGGCGACTCTCCTGCGGCATATCGTTATACCGAAAGTAGATTAGCGGAATTATCAAACGAACTCATCTCTGACATTGAAAAGCAAACTGTTGATATGCAGTACAACTTTGATGATACAGAATTTGAACCAGTTGTTTTACCAGCGAGATTTCCAAACCTATTAGTTAACGGAACTGAAGGAATTGCAGTTGCTTTAGCAACTGAAATACCTCCACATAATTTAAGAGAAGTTATTGATGCGGTTATTTACCGCATTGGACATAAGACCGCAACAGTGGAAGATTTAATGATTTTTGTTAAGGGCCCAGACTTCCCAGGAGGTGGATATATTTACCGCTCTAGTGGACTTGACTCTATATATCAAACCGGTAGAGGGAGAATCGAAGTAGCGGGTAAAGCGGAAATCATCGAAAGAAAAGACATGAATCAAATAATCATCACAGAAATACCTTATAAAGTGGTGAAAATTCAACTTGTCTATGAAATAGACAAAATTAGGCATTCTAAGGCTATTGACGGCATTATAGAAGTTAGAGATGAATCCGATTACAAAGGAATTCGTATCGTTGTCGATATCAAAAAGAACGCTAAAGCTGATCTCATTCTTCAGTATTTAATGAAGAAAACTAATCTTCTTACCGGTTATACAGCTAATATGGTGGCGATTGTTGATGGACGCCCAAAGACTCTCAATTTATTAGATTTTGTTGATGCCTATATCGACCATCAAGTTGACGTTATTACTCGTAAGAGTAAATTTGACTTAAAGAAGAATAGTGATAGACTCCATATCGTTGAAGGGTTGATTCTTGCTTCATTAAATATTAATGAAGTTGTTGATATTATTCGTAAGAGTAAAGACAAAGCAGATAGTAAAGTTAACTTGATCAATCGTTTCTCCTTAACAAATGAACAAGCAGAAGCAATCGTGACCATGCCTTTATATAAATTAAGTCACACTGATGAATTGATTTTAGAAAAGGAAAAGGCTCAATTAGAAAACGAGATTGAAACCTTAAAAGGGATTATTGAAGATCCAGCAAAACTCAGCAGAGTTTTAATTAGAGAGCTTAAAGCAATTTCGGAAAAATATGGTGACGATCGTCGTACTCAAATAATTGAAAAAGGCGAGACAAAAGAAATTGATAAACGTGAACTCATTGCTAAAGAAGAAGTAATGGTCGCTGTTAGCTATGATGGTTATTTAAAACGTAGCTCTATAAGGAGCTATAACAGTTATAATAATGAACTACCAGGCTTAAAAGATGGTGATATGGCTGTTGGAATTGGTAAGGCTATGACAACCGATTACCTAATTTGTTTTACAAATTTAGGTAACTATGCAGTTATAGGTGTGCATAATCTCACTGATAACAAATGGAAAGACGAAGGAAGCCATATTAATGAATTCACAACTTTAGGAAGTGGTGAAAAGATTATTAGGGCCATGACTTTAAGTGAGATGAGAAATGACTTATATCTTGGTATATTGACCAAATTTGGTCAAATCAAGCGTATGCCTCTATCGATGATTGATTTAGCTAAACATTCACGTCCAGTCAGATACATGAAACTTTTAACTAATGACGCGGTTGTTGCTGTTGAATTATTAACTGGTGATAGTGATTTATTAGTTATAACTAATAACGGTAATTGTTCAATGTTTAATGAGAACGAATTGACGATATTAGGTAATAAAGCTGGTGGCGTGAAGTCGATCTCAGCTCTTGGAAATAACCAAGGAGCGGGCTTATTGGCCTTTGAGCGCGACGAAAGAGCAAAGATATTACTATTTACTGATAAAGGACACATGCGCATCACAGATAGCACAAAATTCTTTAGAACCGGTAGATTAGGAAAGGTTCAATCAATCCTTCAATCATTTAAAGGTGAACCACATAGCATTATTAATGCTATGAGGCTTGAAAAGGTTGATAGTTTGTTCTTAACATTATATTTAAATGATCGCAGCGTCAAAACAATTGAAGTTAGTGACTTTAGAAATACCGAAGCTCAATACGCCAAAAAGAATATTGACGAGATGACTGCTAAACAAAAGCTGAGCTTTGTATTTGATACCAATATTATTCATATTGGTAAAGACAATGTCTCTCATCCAATCATTGCTAAAGAATCTCCTGTTCAAGAAACTAGCAAACCAGTAAATGAAGACGAAGATAATAGTGAAGAAAAGAAGGATTCTGGCAGTTTTGAGCAGATTTCTATATTTGACGATTTAGATTAATATAACATAGTTATATCTAATAAAAATATAGTATGAAATTAGTAGTTAATTAGTATATAGACAATTGACTACTTTTTCTTTTAAAAGAAAGGAAATATTGCTAAAAAATAATAAAAGTCTATAAAGTAGAGACTTTTTCGTTTATCATTATTGATAGGAAAATTATGTTTAAAAAGTTCATTCCGTTTGCTCACGCTCAATCAATTTACGAAATTGATGTTGATTTCTTTGTTAGAAATGGCGTGAAAACATTGTTTATGGACTTGGATAACACATTAGATAGTTTTAGAGCTAGAACTCCACAACAAAAAACGTTGGATCTTGTTAAAAAACTTAAAGAACACGGCTTAAATCCCGTTATTATTAGTAATAACAAGCCTCATCGTGTATGTGGATACGCTAACGCTCTTGGCGTTGAATTTCTTGCGAGTGCCCATAAGCCAGGTCATAAAAGGCTCGACCGAGAAATCAATAAACGTGGTCTAAAAAAAGAAGAAGTCATGTTGGTTGGAGACCAAACGATGACTGATGTCATTGCTGCTAGAGGTGCAAAGATACGAGTTGTTCTTACAGAAAAAGTTGTTAAAGAAGACCAATGGACAACACATATTAATCGAATCTTTGATCGACCAATACGCAGGCATTTGAGAAAAAAAGGCAAACTAGTTGACTGGAGGAATAAATAATATGGCAACAGCAAAAAGAGTATTGAGATGTCACAACTGTGGTGCAATTCTTCAAAGTGATAGCCCAAAACAGATTGGTTACATTTCTAAAGAAATCATTGAGAACGGTGTTCCGAGAATCCCTTATTGTAATAACTGCTACCAAAAGATGGTTACTTTGAATGCGGGTTCTTTGTTACACGAAACTGACAAAGATATCATTAAAATTCTTAATGATGCAGTGGCTACCGATTCTTTAATTGTTTGGGTTGTTGATTTATTCTCCTTTAATGGAACATTAAACCCTGATGTTGTTCGCAAAGTCAAAAAGCTTAATGTTATCGTTATTGGCTCTAAACGTGATTTATTCCCTAAAGATGTTACTGATAGCATGCTTATAAGGTATCTTGATGAAAGATTCTCTGAATTTGGTATTAATCCAGTCGATATCAAATTAATTGGTAACGAAGATCAAATTGACATCAACACTTTAAGACAAGCGTTTAAAGAACAACGTAAATATAGAGATATTTATCTTATCGGTGAAGTTAATAGTGGCAAGACCACCCTCATTAACAAATTCCTTAAGAACTATGTCAACACTACAAAGTGGCAAATCAAGACTGAATTGTATCCAGGAACCAATTCCAGTGTTCTAGAAATTCCTCTTTCTAATTCCTCATATCTATATGAGCTTCCTGATTTGAGCAATTCAACTTCTGTTTTATCCAAAGTTGAAAAAGATTTACAAAAAATCATCGTTCCTAAAAAGGAAGTGGTGATGACAAGAAAATTCATTGGTGAAGGTAGCGCGATTATGGTTGGTAATCTTGCTGTTTTATACATCATCAGCGGACATCGCACATCTGTGCGTACATTCATGTCTGAGAAAACAGAGATTAAAGTCTGTGCCATCAACAAAGTTGATGATTTATTGAAATTAAACTTAAAGAAAAAATTCTGCCGTCCAGTTAGTGAAAGATTTGATTCCTTTAGAGACTACGACATGTTCGAATATGAACTCGAGGATGATGATTTAAGACACGACATCTCTGTAGAAGGACTTTGCTGGTTCTCTACAAGAGGCAAAGGTCAAACATTAAGAATCCTTCTTCCAAAAGGATGTGCTGTTAAAGAATGCTTATCTAAAGTGAGATAAAAATGCTTACAAAAGAAGAAAAAAGGCAATTAAAGACTTTGTCTTTACAAGATAAAACAAAATATCAAGTTGGTAAAAGTGAGATTACCGAATCTTTACTAACCATGCTTGATAAGGCACTCGAAGCGCGTGAATTAATACGCATTGAAGTGCTTAAGAGCGCAGTGACTCCAATCATGGAACTCACCCTTGATTTATCAAGCAAACTACACGCTGACGTGGTATCTGTTGTTGGGAGAGTAATTATATTATTCCGTAGGAATAAAGAAAACCCTAAAATCAAATTGAAATGAAAAACATAATTCTATTTGGTGGTGCTTTTGATCCAATTCACCTCGGTCATCTAAATATGGCGGAAGCCGCCAGCAAGACTTTAGATGCTGAAGTGATTTTTATTCCTGCAAAGATTTCTGTATGGAAGAGTGACTCTGCCCCAATTAACGACAAAATTAGAATGATTGAACTAGCAATTAAGGATTTTCATCGCGAAGGCGTTTTTAGTGTCTCAAAATACGAAGCAGAGCTAGAGAATGACATCAATTATTCGATTGATACAGTCAAGCATTTTAAAAAGCTTTATCCTAATGACAATTTATTTCTGCTAATTGGTACTGATCAAGTTAATAGCTTCCATAAATGGAAATCCGCAAAAGAGATATCAGAAATAGTGAATATTATCTTTTTTGGCCGAGATAACTACGAAATCAACAAAAAGAATGTCGTTGAATATAACATGCGAAAAATCGATGGAGAAATAAACGATATTAATTCCACAGATATTCGTGAATTAAAGAATTTGGAAACAACCGATTCGGTTCTTGATTATATCATTGATAACGACCTTTATTTTATGAGTAAAATAAAAGAAAGAATGTGTGAAGATAGATACCTTCATTCTAAAAGTGTTGGTAAGCTTTCTTATGAAATCGCAAAAAGTAACAAAGTAGTGGAACCGAAAAAGGCGTTAATCGCTGGTTTAATTCATGATTGTGCGAAAGAACTACCTCGAAATGAAGAAAAAGCTCTTATGGAGGAATATTTTCCACAATATTTGTATCTCCCAAGGATTATTTATCATCAATTTACAGGGTCAATTATTGCTGAAAGAGACTTTGGTATACATGATAAAACGATTTTGGACGCAATTAAGTATCATACAACCGCAAATAGTGGCATGTCAGACATCGGTTTAATCATTTATTGTGCAGATAAAATAGAGCCAACTAGGGGTTTTGACTCAAAAAATCTTATAAATTCAATGAAATGTAGTTTAAAACAAGGGTTTAAGGATGTCATGAAATCAAATATTGAATACTATGATAGACATGGCATTAATTATAGAAACGAATTAACAGTTGCTTGCTTAAAACAGTACTACAAATAATTGGTAGATGAGTCGAATTAGTGGATTTTGTTATCCGCTTTTATTTATACGAATATCAATACTTCGTGTAATGAGCATTATGTTAACTAAAATATATAGAAAAAGCCAATTAACAAACTAGAATAATGATTTTAACTATATAAAAATATTTAGTATTGATTATCAAGTGTGTGATTTTATCCACAAAATGTGTAATTATCCACCTACTAAAAAACTACTAATCTCATTATTACTGCTTCAAGATAATTTTTTTATTAGCGATTTTGATATCGCCATCTTTATCCATTTTATATAAAGTTCTGCTCGTTGTTTCTCTTGATAAATATAGTTCTTTAGCAAGCTTAGTTATTGATTTATACTCAATTTCGTTTTTGTTAAATGTAAGATAATATTTTATTCTTTCTTTTGCGCTATCTATTGTTAATAGTTTGATCTTAAAATTAAGCCTCTTACTAAAGTCTGACTGCTGTTTGAGGTATAGCTCTAATATTGAGGTATCATTTTTAAGCAGGCTTAATAGTTCTTCTTTATTTATATAGACAATTTCCGATTCTTCTATGGCGACAACATCGCCTCTATAGTAAGGCGAACTAGAAAAAATAAGGTTACTGCCAAACATCTCGCCTTTTCCTAATGTGTTATAGATCACTTCTTTTCCTTCGTCAAAATAAGATATGATGCTAACTTTTCCACTGAGAATAATGCCTACCTTAAGGCATTCATCGCCTTCAAAAAATAAAGTTTGATTCTTTTTTGCGCTTATCGAACCATGATTGTTTAATGATTCTTTTGTTAAATAATTGACTAATTTGTTCATATTCGTGATTTGAATCACGTTTATTATATATTTATTCATATAGAATAGCAATTGAGGAAAACGATTATGAAAAAAACTATTTTATTAATGACTGCCGCTTTATTTGGAGTAATGAGTTGTGGGAACGAAGGATCTGATCAATCTGCTATATCATATTCTTATGGATTAAATGTTTTAGCGCCAACAGGAGCCCCTGCTATTGCTTTATTTAACCTCGCTAATGATAAGACCTTTACCACTACTACTAACCCTAAAGAAGGCTTAATTCCAATGTTTGCAACTGATAAATATGACATCATTGTTGCACCTACTAATGGAGGGTTAATGCAGATAGTAAAACAAAATGCCTCTTATAAGATAGCGGCAACCGTTACCTTTGGTAACTTCTACATTTATTCATGTGGAACTGATTTAGATGCAACTATAAATTCCGGTGATAAAATCATTATTTTCCAAGAAAACGATATCCCTGGTAAGGTGTTTAACTATTGCTATGGAAATTTAGGATTAGAAGTAAGACCGGTTAATTCTGCTGATGACACCAAAATGATTATTTCTGATAATGGAATATTTGATAACGTTCAATATGATTACGTTTTTACCGCTGAACCAGTTTTAACTTCTTTAAACAAATATCCTTTCGTTAATGTGCAAGATGTTTTCAAAGAAAAAAGCGGAGGAAAAACACTAACACAAGCATCTGTTTTCGTGAAAAACGGAGCTAACCCTACTCAAGTTAATGCTTTCTTATCAACCCTTGAAACAAGCATTAATCTTGGTTTAGCGAACCCAAGTTATGTAAGTGATCGTATTTCATCTTTAGGAAGCGAATTAGAGCAAAAGAACCTCTTTGGTTTCACTGCTTCAATTGCTAAAAGAACAATTGAAAATAACAATAGTCTAAGTATTGGCTTTAAAAAAGCCATTGATATCAAAGACGAGATTCAAAATTTCATCAATCTAACAAGTCCAATCATCGGTGAATTAAGTGAAGAAGTTTTTTATAAATAAGTACTTCTTAACCTTTTTTGGCGTCGCTTTATTTTTTGCTTTATGGTATGCAATTTATTTTATTGCCGGCCAAAAGCAATCAATCTTTCCTAACCCCATTGAAACCATTGAAGAAATGTGGGTTTATTTAGGAGACACATTTACTTATAAGTCATTATGGGGTTCATTTAAAAGAATGCTCATTGGTTTTGGTATAGCTTCAGTTGGAGGAATAATTTTAGGTTCTATTGTTGGTAATTATCGACATCTAAAATATGTCTTTAATCCCACTATTATTGCTTTAAAAGCAATACCAACAGCAGCACTTACTTTTTTGTTCCTTGTTTTAGCAGGACTTAGTGACGCTCCAATATTTATTGTGATATTAATTGTTGCTCCGATAGTCTATGAAGCTACTGTTGCAGGATACGGAAATATTGATGAATACATTTTAAAAGCTACACAAGTTGATGGTGCATCTAGACTTATAGCTAACGTGAAAGTGAAATTTCCATTAGCGTTACCCACCATTTCTTTAGGTTTAATATCTAGCTTTGCTTTAGCCTTTAAAATTGAAATTATGGCAGAAGTTATTTCTGGCTCTTCAGATTATGGTCTAGGAAGAGCAATTAAACTTGCTTACACTAATTCAGATAAAGGGATGGTACCAACTTTTGCTTTCTCTTTAATCGCTATTATATTCATGTTATTAGTAACTTTGTTACTAGACATATTAAAGAAAATTCTTAAATTAAAAGCTTAGGCGACTAACCTAAGCTTACTTTTTATTTGTCTTTGCTGAGCAATTCTTCAATTGGTTTACCAACTAAATTAGATGGCATTTTTAAGTTGAAGTTTGCTAAGACTGTTGCGCCAATATCACCGAAGCTTTCTCTTTCTTCAAGATATCTTCCATTTTTAATGGATGGAGAATACATGAGTAGAGGAATCTTTTCTCTAGTGTGATCAGTTCCTGGCCAAGTTGGATCGTTACCGTGATCAGCAGTGATGATTAATAAATCATCATCTTTCATGTTTTTCATGAATTCACCAACACGTTTGTCAAATCTTTCTAAGCATTCGCCATAACCAATTGGGTCACGTCGATGTCCGTATTCACTATCGAATTCCACTAAGTTAACGAAGCATAATCCGGTGAAATCAAATTCCTTGAGTTCCTTGATGGTCTTATCCATTCCGTCTTCATTGGAGACAGTTTTTTGAGTCTTGCTAACTCCATATCCATCAAAGATGTCACTAATTTTACCAACGCAATCAGTTTCAAATTTGTTTTCTTGTAAGACATTCATTACTGTAGGTAATGATGGTTTTAAAGCGAGGTCGTGACGATTACTTGTTCTTTTAAAATTATTCTTATTAGTACCTAAATATGGACGAGCGATGATTCTTCCCACCATCCATTCAGGTTTCATGCAGATATCTCTAGCGATTTCACAGCAGCGATATAATTCTTTAACTCCAGTAACTTCTTCGTGAGCAGCAATTTGAAGAACTGAATCACTTGATGTGTAGACGATGAGAGAATTATCTCTCATTTGTTCTTCGCCAAGTCTAACAAGAATCTCGGTACCACTAGCGGCGCAATTGCCAATAACTTTGTGTCCTGTTCTCTTTTCTAATTCATCGATTAATTCTTTTGGGAAGCCAGTGTCTGTAAATGTTTTGAATGGGACTTTGGTGTTAATTCCCATCATTTCCCAGTGACCTGTCATTGTGTCTTTACCATTACTAACTTCTCTTGCTCTAGCAACATAGGAATGAGGGTGACTCACTTTGTGAGTTCCGCGAATATCTGCTAAATCAGCAATACCAATCGCATTCATATTTGGGATATTTAATCCGTTAGGCATTTTTTCTGCGATATGAACGAAGGTATTACTTCCCCAGTCACTACTATCACCATTAAAAAATTTATCGGCGTCTGGTTCATAACCAATTCCGGCTGAGTCAGCGACGATTACAAAAATTCTTTTATATGGAAATGACATAATATAATTCCTTTCAACGTCTAATAGTTTACATTATTTTTGTTTCATAAACAAATCATATGCACTAATAATTCTCTTGCTTGATACATGTGTATATATTTGTGTGGTTGCAATATTAGAATGGCCGAGCATTTCTTGCACTGTTCTTAACTGCGCTCCTCCTTCTAACATATGGGTAGCAAAGCAGTGCCTAAGAGTATGTGGAGAGATTGGACGATCTATCCCTACTTCAAGAGCGTATTTTTTAATCTGTTTAAAGAAATAAACTCGACTCAATGGCTTTCCATTTTTATTTAAAAATAAGTATTTAGAGTCTTTGCCGTGTAGTAATTCTCTTGCTTCATTAAGATATTTAACAACGTATTCTTCGGCAAAATCCCCCATTGGCACTTTTCTTTCTTTGGCGCCTTTACCAAATACTTTAACAATTCCCTTTTGAAGATTAATGTTTTTTCTTTCTAAAGAAAGAAGCTCGCTAACACGTAGCCCGCTAGCGTACATCAATTCCAACATTGCTTTATCCCTTAACCCATATGGGGTTTTTATATTTGGAGCGTTAAGTAAATCTTCAACTTCTTCCACTGTTAAACAACTTGGGAGTCTTTTCTCTCTTTTTGGAGGATCAATTTCTGGTAGATCTTCTAAAAATAATCCTTCCTTCTTTAAGAAGGCATAAAAGTTTTTTATAGACGATAATCTTCTTAAAGCAGTTGAGACGTGATACCCTTTGTTTAATTCCTCGTTTAAAAATATCACTAAATCGTCAGCCTCTAATTCTTCAACATATTTCTTATCGTTAAATAAAATAAAGAATTGTTTTAAATCATCTTGATAGGCTTTAACGGTTAAAGGTGATAATCCTTTTTCCACTAATAGAAATTGAGAATAATTGCTAATTGCATCATTTATTTCCATTATTTTTTACCTCACTCGCTCTTTTTAAAGGTTTACCTTTAATCTTTCTATTTAAATCATTGATTAATAATTTGGTCTTACTCTCTTCTTCGTGATGTTCATAATCAAAGAAAGTCATTTGTACTTTCATCTCTTTAACATCAATTAGATTTTGTAAGGTGATTCCTAGCGCTCTAATTGGAAGGTCTAAAAAATTATTTTCATATAGTTTGATAGCATAATTAAAAATAGTCTTTACATCATTAGTGTGATTATTAAAAGTAATTGATTTGTTATGAGCTTTATAGTTAGTGTCTTTCACCATAATTTGTATGGTGTTTCCAATTTTATTTTCTTTTTTTGCTCTTTCACTTACTTCTTCAGCAATGATTTCAAAGGTTGATTTAATCGTTTCATATTGGTTGGTGTCTTCTTTTAATGTAGTAGAATTTCCGATTGATTTTGGATCTTCATATTCGGTAATAATTTTGTCACTGCCTTTACCACTCAACCACTCATTTAATTCGAAAGCAAATTTACCAAGTATGTTTAATACTTGTTCATCATTTTTAGATAGGGAGTTGGCTAAATCACCAATAGTTTTAACACCAATAAATTTTAGTCTAGGAGCGGTTTTTTTACCTACACCAAACATATCTTCTATTGGAAGAGGATAAAGCATTCTAGCAATGTCTTTTTTTCTAATGATGGTTAAACCCATTGGTTTTTGATAATCGCTTCCCATCTTTGCTAAAAACTTAGTTGGACCAACTCCAATGGAGCATTTTAATCCTGTTAATTCATATAGTGTTTGTTGAATATGTCTAAAATATAATTCGACATTCTTTTCTTTTTTTATGACATCTGTAAAATCAGCGAATAATTCATCAATTGAAGCCATCTCGATATTTTTGGTAATCGAATAAATAAAGTTATAGAATTTATGGCTCATTGCCACATAGAAATGGTAGTCAGGATGAATAATGAGTAGATGTGGACATAGTTGCACTGCTTTATTCATTGGCATTCCACTACGAACGCCAAATTTACGCGCTTCATATGAACAAGTTGAAACAATGCCACCTCTACCTAAGTGGCCAATCGCAACTGCTTTATTTTCTAAAGACGGATCTTTAATTTCTTCGCATCGAACAAAGAAGGCGTTTAAATCAATATGTACAATCACTCTTGCCATATAATTATTATATAATTAGATTATAAAAATAAAAAAGAGATTATGTTAACTAATCCCTATTTTATTGAAGAAATAATATCGTCAACTTGAAGTCCAAATTCTTCGCGTTGTTCATCGATTGTAGCTTGTCTAACAAAGATACTTGGAACACATTTTACAATAATTTGTCCTTTATAGCCTTGATTAACTAATTCGCATTCAAGTGCATTAGCAAATCCTTCCTTAGTTGCGTAGGCGTTATAGATGATGATTTTTGGATATTTTAGTAATTCTTTGATTTTTTGAATATCCATTGGTTTTAGATAAATCGCATTAATAAGAGTAACGTTTAAATTATCTCTAATAAGAGCTTCTTTAAGTTTTAAAGTCATCGGTCCAACGGAAACAATTGCTACATCTTTTCCTTCTAACTCCACTTTCCAACTTCCATAAGGAATTTTTTTCACTTCATCCACTTTATTAGAGAAATATTCACGCGGATATCTAATCGCGAACACTCCATGGTTACATGTTGATTCTTTCACAAGTGAAAGTGCCTCGTTACTTCTACTTGCCATGGCAATAGTAACATTTGGAATAGTATATAGGAAAGCTTCATCATAAATCCCTTGATGAGTGTCGCCGTCATTTCCAACTAATCCCGCTCTATCAATTAAAATAGTCGCATTGAAATTCATTCTCGCAACATCATGGGAGATTTCATCATACGCTCTTTGTAGGAAAGTTGAATATATGGAGATGAATGGATGATAACCGCTAACAGCTAATCCACCTGCAAAAGTAAAAGCGTGTTCTTCGGCAATACCTACATCAATCATCCTTTCTGGATAAGAGATGAATAAAGAATCTAATGCACTACCGTGTCCAGTTGCAGGAACAATAGCAACGATTTTATCGTTGATAGACATTTCGTTTTTGAGTAAAGCACTATATTGAGCGCTCCAACTAACCATCGCATTTTTGGCATTGATTTCGCCGGTTTGAATATTAAATTTACCAACACCATGCCATTCACCGTCTTGATCTTCTTCGGCGTATTCATAGCCTTTTCCCTTGATGGTTTTGATATGAATAACTACAGATTTATTGAGTCGTTTAGCCTTTGCTAGAGCGTGATCAATTTGGCGAATATAATGGCCATCTATTGGTCCGATTACTGAATAGCCAAGGTTATCAAATATGGTCATATTGATAACTTTACGTTTAAACCAATTTTTAACCCTAGTGAATTTAACAAGTAACCATTGACCAAAGCGGCCTTTTAAAGTTCTTCTGAAGAATCCTTTGGTTTTACGGTAAATAAGCGACGTTGAAAATTTTCTAAACATCTTACTTACTCCACCAACAGGTTTAGAGATGGACATATCGTTATCATTTAAAATGATAATAATTTTATGATTTGATCCTGCCGAAGCATTCAAGCCTTCAAAAGCTAGTCCATTTTGTATTGAAGAGTCACCAATATAGGCGATGACATTATATTTTTCGCCTTTTAAATCTCTAGCTAACGCTAGCCCAGCAGCGGCGCTGATACTCGTCGAGGAATGACCACATTCAAAATGATCGTATGGTGATTCATCGAGTTTTTGGAAACCACTAATGCCACCTTTTTGTCTAAGCGTGTCGAGTTTACGACCAGTGAGAATCTTATATGTATATGATTGATGTCCAACATCAAAAATAATCTTATCTTTAGTAAAGTCAAAGTTTTTACATAACGCGATTGTGGATTCGACACTTCCTAAATTACTAGAAAGATGTCCACCATTTTTGGAAGTGATATTAATAATATATTGACGAATGTCCTCGCTTAAAATATCTAGCTCCTTATAGGATAATCCTTTGAGGAATTCTGGATTTTTAATATCGTTAATGTCAAAATGTTTAACTTCTTTTTTGGCCATGGTAAATATTATTTACTATTTTCAATTACCTTTTCAACTTTATCTTCGGCTTTTTTTAACTCTTCAGAAAGAAGAGCAATGATTTTTTGTCCTTCTTCATAAAGTTTTAAGCTCTCATCAATGGAGAGTTCTTTTTGTTGAATGTCGTTAACAATTTGTTTTAAACGGTTTAATTCTTGTTCGAAATTAATTTCTTTTTTCTCCATTATTTTTCTCCTTTTATCTCTATTACTTTGACTGTTATTTCTCCATCAGCAAGTAAGGTTTTTATCGTTTTATCTTTAGATACATCTTTAATTGATTTAATTGCTTTACCATTTTCATCAATAGAAATGGAATATCCTCTAGCAAGCACCGCTTTTGGATTAAGCGATTCAAGTTGTTTACTTAAATAATCGAGTTCCATCTTTTGAGATGAGAGTTTATCGCTCAGTGAATTAATTAAATCACTTTTAAGTTCTTCTATTTCTTCATGCTTATCGTTTAGCAAGTTGGTGAGAGCTTGTTCCATCGTTAGAATCGAATAAGCGAATTCTTTCTCAATTTCTCTTCTATCCACGGTTGCTAATTCTGCTGCTCCTGTTGGGGTTGACGCTCTTTTATCGGCAATATAGTCGATTAAGGTAGTATCGATTTCATGACCTACAGCGGCGATTATTGGCATTTTACTAGTTGCGACTGCTCTTACTAGTTTTTCGTCGTTAAACGCGCTTAAATCCTCACTAGCGCCCCCACCTCGACCGATAATCAAGGTGTCTAAATCATATTCTTGTGATTTTTTGAAAGCTTTTAGTAATTCTGCTGGAGCTTGTTCGCCTTGTACAAGAGAAGGAAAAACATAGATATCAGCAATTGGATAACGCCTTTTGATATTAGTAACAATATCACGAACTGCCGCTCCATTTGGTGCGGTGATAACCCCAATCGCTTTTGGATAAATATTGATTGGGCGTTTTCGACTTTCGTCAAATAGTCCTTCTTCTTGGAGTTTTCTTTTTAATTTCTCTAATTCAACTAGTTGAGAGCCTAATCCCACTTCATCCATTTCATAGACGTTGAGATTATAACTGCCTCTAGGGACATAGGCATCAACACTAGCAAGGACAATAACTTCATCTCCGTTTTTAGGAAAAAAAGCAATACGCTTTGCGTAATTAGCAAACATCACTGCACTAATTACTGATTCAGCGTCTTTCAAAGAAAAATAAAAATGACCGCTTGGGTAAGCTTTAAAATTGCTTATTTCCCCCTTAATGCGGATAAATTTTAATCTTTCATCGCCAGTAAGTATTGCTTTCACGTAAGTATTAATATCACTTACGCTTAAAACAGGAGTGTTTTCTAACATTTAATCTAAGACTCCGTTGTCTAAAATTCCATTAATGAATTTTGCTTGCGCGTCGTCGATATATTTTTTAGCTAGTTCTACCGCGGTATTGATAACAACTTTTTTATCAACCTTATTTGGCTCGATGTATTTATAATGAGTATAACTCATTAATAGAATTGATTGAGTTAATAATGGAAGTCTTTCCCATCTCCAATTAACTAAATATGGAGTAAAGGCAGTTTTAGCCTCGCCATATTTTTTAAGCGACATCATTACTGAGTCATAAATAAAAGGATCGATTTCGTTTATTTCACAGTTACAAATAGAGGCAATGATATCTCCTGCATCACGATAAATCCCACCTTCACCGAAGGTGAAATCAGTTAACTCGTTATAAATCGCGGTCATGATGATGTAATTGGATTGTGTTCTAGATATCTTGCTCATAAGCGTAGTAATTATATATAAAATATATCGGAAAGGCAAAATAAAAAGAAATGGAAAACCATTCCTTTCTATTTGTGTTAGTTGATATTACTTCAATATCTTTTCACAGAGTTCGACGAGGTGATCGCTTGTGAAATCAAATTTGTTAATCGCATCTTTAGCAGGAGCGGACGTACCAAAGTTATCTAAGCCCATATGGTATTTTGCCCACTTACCCCAACCAAAGGTTGAAAGCATTTCCACAGACACTCTTCTTTCACTTGGAAGAAGGAGAACTTCACGTCTATATTGTTTATCTTGTTCGCTAAAGATTTCCCATGAAGGCATAGAGACAACACGGACATCGATCTTTCTTTCTAAAAGTTTCTTTTGTGCTTCAATTGCTAATGCAACTTCACTACCAGTAGCAATTAAGACTAAATCAGCTTTCTTCTTTTCTTTAGAAACGACATAAGCACCTCTAGCGACACCTTCATCATTGCTATTTTCAAGTAATGGTAAGTTTTGTCTAGAAAGAATTAAAGCGGTTGGAGTCTTGGTACTCTTTAGAGCAAGTTTCCAACAAGAATATGTTTCTCTTTCATCGGCAGGTCTAAGAACTCTGACGTTTGGAATAGAACGAAGCATCGCTAATTGTTCAATTGGTTGATGAGTTGGACCATCTTCACCAACAGCTATGCTGTCATGTGAGAATAAATAGATACCTGGAAGATGAGAAAGAGCCGCCATTCTAATAGCAGGTTTCATATAATCAGAGAAAACTGCAAAGCAGCCGACATAACTACGAATACCACCGTGGAGAAGCATACCATTTTGCATACATCCCATTGCAAATTCTCTAATACCCCAGTTGATATTATGACCTTCACGGTGTTCAGGAGTGAAATTCACACCACCATCAAGTTTAGTCATAACGCTTCCTGCCACGTCGGCGCTTCCACCTACTAGCATTGGGCAGGCAAGCATATAGGCGTTGAGTGCCTTTCCGCTTGCAACACGTGTGCTAGTCGCACTACCTTCGACGAAATCTGGTAACTCTTCTGGAATGTATTTAGATAAGTCTAAATTTTTCAAATTTTCAAAACGTTCGGCTTCAGGACCATGTTTCTTTTTGTATTCTTCAAAGGCTTTCTTATATTCTTCGTGAGCTTTTTCTCCACGAGCTATAAATGTTTCTTTGAAATGTTTTCTCACTTCTTCTGGAACAAAGAAGTCTTCATGATCAAATCCATAAACATCAACTTTAGCGTGTTTACCATCATCAACTCCTAAAGGAGAACCGTGAACTTTTGATGTTCCTTGTTTGGCACTACCAAAGCCAATAACAGTGTGAACCATAATCATGGTTGGCTTGTCTTTTGATTTCTTGGCTTTAGCAATTGCTTCATCAATAGCTTTTAAATCATTACCATCATTAACTTCTAAAACATCCCATTCGCTAGCGAGGAATCTTCCTTTAACGTTTTCAGAGAATGATAAATCAAGACCACCATCAAGTGTAACTTGATTAGCGTCATAGAATAAGATTAATTTATTTAATTTTTGGTGACCAGCAAAGGAAATTGCTTCTTGGGACAAACCTTCTTGTAAACACCCATCCCCACATAATACGTATGTGTAATGGTTCATAATCTTTTTGCCATCGCTATAATTAGCGGCAATAGATTCTTCGGCAATAGCCATACCAACAGCTTGAGCGATACCTTGTCCTAAAGGACCGCTAGTGGCATCAACGCCTTTGGTCCAGCGATATTCTGGATGACCTGGTGTTAATGAATCGAGTTGTCTGAATTTCTTTAAATCTTCTAAAGAAAGTTCATATCCACTTAAGTGGAGTATCGCATAAAGCAAGCTAGAAGCATGTCCAGCAGATAATACAAAGCGGTCTCTATTAATCCAATCAGGATCTTTTGGGTCGGCCACTAAATGTTTTGTAAACAAAGTATACAAAATTGGGGCGCTTCCTAACGCCATTCCTGGATGACCTGAGTTGGCTTTGTTAATCATATCGATACATAAGCTTCTAATTGTAGCGACTGATAACTCTTGAATGTCTTTCATGAATAAATCTCCTTTGTTAGTAATAAAATAGTATTTGTTTAGTATTTATATATACAGAGTATATAACTAATTATTTTTCCCAATCGGTGACCGCAATTCCGAGGTCATCTAATTGAGCTTGATCAACAATATTTGGCGCTCCACTCATTGGGCAAACAGCGTTCAAATTCTTAGGGAAGGCGATGACATCTCTAATATTGTCAGTGCCACCTAAAATCATTGTTAATCGATCAAGGCCAAAGGCCATTCCTGCGTGTGGAGGAGTTCCATATTGGAAAGCATCGACAAAGAAACCAAATTTACGTTTGATATCTTCATCAGATAATCCGAGCACTTGGAAAATCTTCTTTTGGACGTCTTGGTTATAAATTCTTAATGATCCACCACCTGCTTCATAGCCATTTATGACAATGTCATAAGCGTATGAAAGAATCTTAGTTGGATCACTATCAAGGTATTTCAAATCTTCGTCTCTTGGGCGTGTGAATGGGTGATGGGTGGAGGTGATTTGTCCATTTTCCACATCTCTTTCGAAAAGTGGGAAGTCCACTACCCATAATAAATCGAATGTTCCTGGTTTAATTAAACCTAACTCACGTCCATATCGGAGTCGCAATGCACCTAATAATGGGCATACACGATTATATTTACCAGCAGCGATGATTAATAAATCATTATCTTTAATCGCTAAATCGCTTCTTAGAGCAGCTTTTTCATCTTCGGAAAGGAATTTCACGAAGGAACCGCTAAATTCGTTATTTTCAACCTTTATAACACTTAAACCGCCTAATCCGAACTTCTTGGCTTCTAAAGTTAATTCATCAATAACTTTTCTACTAGTAGAAGCACTGACGCCTGGCACAACGATTGCTTTAATAGTTTCAACATCTTTAAAACCACCAAATTCGCTTTTAGCAAAAATGGCTTTGACATCATGTAATTTGATATCAAATCTAGTGTCTGGCTTATCACTACCGTAATTATCCATTGCTTCTTTATAAGTAAGTCTTCTTAAAGGAAGTTTCACTTCATAATTAATGGTGCGAGCAAAGATTTCTTTGATTAATCCTTCCATCATTGTGAGGAATTGGTTTTGATCAAGGAAACTAGTTTCAATATCGATTTGAGTGAAATCTGGTTGACGATCTGCCCTAAGGTCTTCATCTCTAAAACATCTTGCGATTTGATAATATCTTTCAAATCCACCAATCATTAAAAGTTGTTTAAAGATTTGTGGTGATTGAGGAAGAGCGTAGAATTTTCCATGATGCACACGGCTAGGGACGAGGTAATCTCGCGCTCCTTCAGGTGTACTTAATGTAAGAATTGGAGTTTCCACTTCTATGAAGTGCTCTTTACTTAGATATTCATGAACCGCCATTTTGATGGTGTGACGAACATCCATGTATTTTTGCATGATTGGACGTCTTAAATCGAGATAACGGTATTTGAGCCTTGTATCTTCTAAAGCGTCTGTCTCATCGGCAATGATAAGCGGAGTTGTCTTAGCAGTGTTAATGACATTAACCTCACTAGCAATAATCTCAATCATACCGGTTTTAAGATTTGGATTGGCTTTTTCTTTTAAAGAAACCTTTCCTTTAACTTGGATGACATATTCATTTCTCACATCAGGAATAGTAACTCCTTCGTTAACAGTGATTTGAATGATGCCACTACGATCTCTTAAATCGATGAAAACGATTGAACCTAGGTTTCTTTTTTTGCTAACCCAGCCTACAAGGCAAACTTCTTGACCAACGTTTTTTTCTGATAGTTCAGTGTTAAAACATGTTCTTTCCATTTCTATTCCTCCTCTTTGTCGAAGTGTTCGTCTAATTTATTAATTAGGTCATCTACTTTAACTTCTTTTTGTTCTTGCTTAGCAAGATCTTTTAAGATGACTGAATCTTTATTAATTTCATCTTCACCAATGATAATGGCGAATTTTGCATTTTTGTTTGCAGCGCGCTTAAACATGTTTGCAAGTTTGGTTTTATCGAAACATACATCAACTCGATAACCGCCACTATTACGGAGTAATATTGCAACTTCTTGAGCGTATAGCAATGCTTCTTCACTAAGTGGCATAACATAGGCATCTAATTCTTGCTTAATGTCTTTTAGACCACCATCATCTTTTAAAACTGAAACAATTCTTTCAATTCCAAAAGAGAAGCCTACACCTGGTAATTCAGGACCACCAAGTTCTTTCATGAGCTTGCCATAATGTCCACCTGCGCCCACCGCGCCATAATCAACACCAGCTTTACTTACATAATGGAATTCGAAGACAGTTTCGGAATAATAATCTAATCCACGAACTAATCCATCATCAATTTCGTAAGGGATTTCTAAAACATCTAAGGCGTCTTTAACTTGAATAAATATTGCTTTACTCTCATCAGATAAATAATTGTTAATTTTTGGAGCACCTTTAACGATTTCTTGATCTTCTTTGACTTTACAGTCAAGAATACGTAATGGGTTGAGTTCATAACGTTGTTTACAGTCTTCACACATGTTATCGATGTGCCTAGCAAAATATTCTCTTAACGCACTACGGTAGTTATCTCTACTTTTTTCATCACCAAGAGTGTTGAGTTTGATTTTTACACCTTCTAGACCTAAAGAACAAAGAATGGTATACGCTAAAACGATAACTTCAACGTCGTTGATTGGAGAATTGTTTCCAATTGATTCAACACCAAATTGATTGAATTGACGGTATCTACCAAGTTGTGGTCTTTCATATCTAAAGACTGGGCCACAATAATATAACTTGAGTGGTAATTCATTTGTGGCGTATAGCTTATTTTGAACGACCATTCTCATGATTCCAGCAGTAAATTCTGGACGTAAGGTGAGCATGCGTCCACCTTTGTCTGGAAATGTATACATTTCCTTTCTAACAATATCACTAGATTCACCGACTCCACGAGAAAAGACTTTGTCAGATTCGAGGACTGGAGGTCTAACTCCATTAAATGCATATAATTCAGCAATCGACTTCATCATCGATTCGACATAATCATAAGCATTAGTTTCTTCTCCGAAGATATCGTGAGTTCCTTTAACGTTATTGATAATTTCCATTTGAAGTTACTCCTTAATGTATTACACGTTTAACATCGTAAACGCCTTTAATGTTTAATAAGATGTTGAATATATCATTCAACCTTTTTGAATCACTGACATAAATTGTCATATTAACATTCGTAATTGAACGATTATGTCCTTGTAATTGAGCGTGAATAGAACTAACTGTTACTTTTGCACTACTCATTGTGTTCATAATATCAACAAGCAAGTTGTTTCTATCATTTGCTTCTAATGAGATATCAACCGGATAAGTTGAATACTCAATATCTTTTTTCCAATAAACGTCGATTGTGCGTTGTTTTTCGTTGACGATATTTGGACAATTGAAGCGATGAACAGTAATTCCCTTACCTTTGGTAATATAACCTTTGATCATGTCTCCAGGAATCGGAGTACAGCAACTCGCTAATGAAATAGCGATGCGGTCCGCCCCTTTGCAGTAGACAGGAATAGAGTCGCCTTCTCTATTTTTGCTTTTTCCACTAGGAAGTACTAAAGGCTTTTTAATACCAAGATAATCAATAATAGCGGTTGTTGTTGGTTTCCTATTAGAGATTCCGATAAATAAGTCATCAACACTCTCACATTCAAAATGTTCGAGAACCTTATCATCAGAGATGAGATTCATCATCTCTTCTTCGTTGATGTCGCGGTCCTTAAAAGCATCGATTGCGCTTTGCTTTCCTTTGGAAATTTTCTCATCTTTAAGTAATTCAGCGTTCTTTTTGGCAATATATTTTTTAATCTGGCTTCTGGCGAGATTGGTTTTAACAAATTCTAACCAGCCTTCGCTTGGCCCAGGTGAAGTTTTGCTCGTTTTAATTTCCACCATATCACCAGTTTTTAAGATAGTGTTAAGTGGGACCATACTTCCATTTACAAGCGCGCCTACTGCGCTATCACCTACTTTTGTGTGGATGCGATAGGCAAAATCGATTGGGGTTGATCCACTTGTAAGTTCGATAACCTTGCCATTAGGTGTAAAAACATAAACATTCGCTTCAAATATATCATGAGTTAGACTCTCAATATATTCAGAAGCGTTTTCGTGCTCCTCGCTACTAATAGAGACAAAGTCTCTAAACCAGTGTAATCTATTCTCAATTTCTTTCTGTTCTTCTTGAGGATTGTAGCCGGTTCTTTCTTTGTACGCCCAGTGAGCAGCAACACCAGCCTCAGCAATTTCATCCATCTCTTTAGTTCTGATTTGTACTTCGTAGAAGTTACCATCACCAGAAATAACCGTTGTATGTAATGATTGATACATGTTTGGTTTTGGCATCGCAATATAATCTTTAAAACGCATTGGTACAGGAGAGTAGCTTTGGTGAATAAGACCTAATATTTCATAACATTGCATCTCGGTTTCACAAATAACGCGAAGAGCAAGGATGTCATATATTTCATCAAAAGCGTGTCCTTTGACATACATCTTCTCATAAATTGAAGAGATGGATTTCACTCTTGAAGAGATTTCAAAAGGAATGCCATGGGCAAAAATCAAATCAGCTAATTTCTTTTGGAAATTGTTGAGTGATTTTTTAAGCAATTTCTCTTTATGAGAAAGAAGCTTAACAATTTCGTCGTATTTTTCAGGCTCGAGATATTTCAAACATAAGTCCGCGAGCTCACATTTAATCGTGTCTAAACCTAAGCGATGAGCGATAGGAACAAAAACTTCTTTCGTTTCTTTTGATAAGGCAATTTGTCTTTCTGGTTTTAAAGAGGAAAGCGTCCTCATGTTATGTAAACGGTCAGCAAGTTTAATAATGATGACACGAATATCTTTAGCCATGCCGATGAAGATTTTTCGATGATCTTCAGCTTCAAAATCTTCACTTTCAATCTTCGAGAGTTTCAATCTTTGGATTTTAGTTAAAGAATCAACTAGTTTAGCAACATCACTGCCCCAAAGTTTTTCAATCTCTTCAATTTTGACATCGGTGTCTTCGACAACATCATGTAATAAACCAGCGATAATTGTCGAAGGACCAGCTTGTAATGAGGCTAAGATATAGGCAACTTCTAAAAGATGATGATAATATGGTTCACCACTTTTGCGTAATTGACCAGCGTGCTTTTCCAAAATGAAAGCATATGCCCTTTCGATGTTTTTTCGATCATTAACATCCGTGATGTAATTTTGGTAAACATCTTGAAGCTGCTCGAAGGTATGAAGTGGATAACCACCGTTAATTAAAACTTTCTCTTTTTGAGCCATGTTAGAAATATTTTAGTCTACTTTATTACTTTATTAAAGAAATAAAAGTCCACTAACAAAAAAACAAAATTATCCATTAAATAATTTTGCTTAAATTGCTAAATGCGGCCTAATATAAATGTAGTTTAATTTTCAGTGTCAATAAAATCGCGACAACTAAATTCTAAATAATCTTTCCCGCGGAAGTTTTTAAGACTTAAAACTCCTATGACATCAATAAATTTTTTGTTCGCTAATTCTTCTTGTGGATAATTAAAATAAACAAGCTTTAAATTATTGCCTAATGTTGTAAGAATGTGTTTATGGTCTTTGGAATATAATAATGTGTCAATTTTAATATGCCTTAATCTAAATAATGGGGTTGGCCAATTTTCCCCAAAAGGTGAAAATGAATTGATTAGTCTTTCGTTTTCAAAAGAGAGTTCATTCATCTTGATGTCGATATAATTATGTTCCACCTTTTTGACTGGTTTCTCTGAAATAATGTCGCAGAAGCGCTTTTCAAAGACCTCAAAATCAGTTGCTTTTATTGTTACTCCCGCTGCGTTAGCGTGTCCTCCGGCGGTTAATAATAAATCAGATAATCCAGTAAATGCTTCTACTAAATCATAACCTTCTGGAGCACGTGCGCTTCCTTTAAGAGTGTTGTCTAGGGAATTAGCAAAAATAATTGTGGGTTTACTATATTTTATCATCACTGAATTAGCGATTAATCCAATGATTCCTTCTTTATAATCTCCTTTAATTAATAAGGCTGATTTATTTAAGTCAATCTTAGAAGGATCAATTTCTACTTTTGAGTAATTTTTTCTCTCTTCATTAACTTCTAAAATATAGGAATAGTAGTTTAAAATGAATTCTTCGTCATTACTGACAAAATATTTGACGATTTGATTGATTGAAGTATCCTCTATTACTCTTCCTATAGAGTTGATTCGAGGAGCAATTTTCATTCCGATCACTACTTCATTTAATTCTTCATGGTCGGCTAATAGGTCAATTGCGAGATATTCTCCTGGTTTATATATCTTAAAGATGCTTCGCAATAAATTACGATTATATTCAAGTAGAGGCATCATATCGCTGATAATAGAGATTGAAGCTAATAAGGCGAGATATTTATCAATATGGCCTAATAGATTAATCGAATAAATGAAAGCGGTAAAAGCGCCACTAGAAGATACTTCACCAAAATGAGAGACAATTGGATGACAAATCGCATCTGCTAGAGGCAAATCCTCTGCTGCTTGATGATGATCTAAAACTAAGACCTTAACACCACTATTATGTAATAATTCAATCGCTTCAAAAGCAGTTATCCCATTATCAACAGTAATGACTAAATCGTAGCCTTTATCGATATATTCTTGCGCGTGTTTTGCGGTTAATCCATAGCCATCTAAATAACGATTAGGGATATAATAATCAACAACATAATCGAGATATTGGAACATCTTTACCAAGATGCTTGTTCCCATCACTCCATCCGCGTCATAATCACCATAAACGATTATTTTGCCTTTCTTATTCATTACTTCTTTAACAAGATTAACAGCCTTATCGACATTATCAAAATTATGACCTTCACTAAAAGTGGCTAAATTTGTTTCTTTAACCAAATTTAAATAATCATCATAATTGATGCGATAATAATCAAGTAGTCTTTCTAATAATGATTTGTTCATATAAAGCCGCAAAAAAGCTACACAGATGTGTAGCTAAATTAGTTTTGATTAGTCGTTAATACCAATGAAGATTGCTTCTTCAGGTTCAGCAGATTTCTTAACTGGTTTATTCGATTTTTTGTTCTTTCTTTCTCTTGGCTTACGTTCGATGGAAATCTTCTTAAATAAGGCATATAAGAGATTAGCGATTGGCATATATAGAACAACAATAAAGCCTAATGCAATTAACGAACCGATAATCGCGATTAAATAGACGTAAGAAGAGGCGATGACACCAAATCCAAAGAAGTTAATGAGTAAATAAATTCCTAAGACGGCACTAGCTAAAACTGGAGTCAAAGCAATGCCTAAGGATTTGATTGATAATTCTTTACGATGTTCAATAGTGACATCTCTACTCTTGTCATCAATGACCATTTCTCTTTCACGATTCATAATTGGAATCATGAAGGCGTAAGATAAGATAGTCATAAGTGGAATAGCGGCAATTACCGTTAATGGTAATGATAAACCAATTACATTGAGTAAGACTAAAACGCCTAAAGTAATTGTTGCGCCTAATACTGGGAAAACAATAGAAGCTAATCCACGAGATAAGCGATATCTAAGCATTAAATAGACAGTTAATATCGCAACCGCAACTGCAGAAGCAGTTAAAACTTTTGTCCATTCAATATTTGATTCAGTAACGTAGGTAACGTTATTTTTAATTGAGACACCATAATTGGTGTTTTCTAAGAAATATTGAAGGGTCTTTGAAAGAGTTTCAGTATCAGCAGGAGTTAATGGGATGTAATATGATTTGGTTGATAAATCAATATTACCTTTGAGACTTAAAACATAATATGTTGTGACATAATCAATGTCTTCTTCCTCCTCACGGACAGTTTTTGAACTTGTGAAAGTAACATATTCATCAACATTTGTGACATATTCTTTTAATGGAGTATAAACTTCATGCATTTCTGCATCATATCCACTGAGGAGCATAATCTTTTCAAGAACATCGCTTTGAAGGGTGTTTTTGTTTAATTTATTATCAGTTTCTTCTTTTTTAGCGTCATAAGTATTGGTGACATAGATTTCTTGTCCGACAACTTTACTGGTGTCGCCTTTAACGATTCCACCTTTGATAGAAACACCGACAAGAAGTCCAACTAAAGCGACAACAAATAAACCGCCAGCGATAATACCAATTGGTTTCTTTCTCTTGGTTAAATCTTTTTCAGCGTAAGCGCCATAGAATCTTTGTTTTTCTTCAGCCATATGATTTGGAACGTTCTCTTTGTTAATTCCAAAAGCCCCATATTTGCCACTTAATTTTGTGGTGTTTGTTGGTAACCACATCAAGAGTTTCAAACCAAAGGTATTGATGAGCAAGGAAACTAATGAACCAAAGGCTAAAATTGCTCCAAATGGATGGAAGGCAGTTCCACCTAATAGATAAGTCATAATACCAACGACAATACCGACGATATTAATATCGATGATTGGTAATAAGCTCTTTTTGCTAGCTTCAGTATTGGCTTTCTTTAAGGTGTGTCCTTTATAAGCGTCTTCTTTGAGTTTATTTAAGTAAATAACTCCACAAGATAAGGAGATGATGGCAACCGCAACTAAAGCAGCGATAGCAAGGACAGAATATTCAATTTCAGCATTGATCATGAATAAGAAAGCAAAGAAGACAGTTAAGATAGTTGTAGTAATTGAACTTAACGCTCCTAAGCGATAGAAAACAACGAGTAATAAAGCAATAATTGCAATAGCTGCAACAACTGCGGTTAAAGTAGCATTCCAGACGAGTTTAGCTTTGTCTGTAATCTTTTCAACTGCTTCAGGAATTACAACTCTAGTTTCGACTGATAATCCTCTTAAACAGGTAACATCAAAATCAAGAGCTTCACTATTGAATAAATTCAATAAGTAGTTAGCGTTATCAAATGAGCTTCTAATTTCATCTGGATCAGCTAATCCGTTTCCATTAGTGTCACTATAACCAACTTGGTATGTGAACCAGTTATTGGTATTGTCAAAAGCAGTTTCATAGTTAAATGGGATGAAGACTTTTTGACTCCATTTATTACTTTCTTCGAGAGTTTGAGGAGTGTCTCCAGCTAAATAATCACGCATTAAGTAGACGATTGGTCCACCATTTTCTTCAGATGTATCTGGATTATCTTTTGCGTAATCAACAAGGTTTTTCCAGCTTTCGGAGGAGGTTTTAACTGGAAGGATGATGGTTGGGAATTCGTTGACAGATGCATCTTTTAAATAAGCGTTACCATTTCTAAATTCAGATTCAGTAACAACGACAGCTTCACTTTCTTTGCCTTCAGCAGCTTTGTTCATGAAAGCAAAAGAACCGTTAAATGTTAAATAATTAACAACGTTGTTATATTTTGTTTCACTTTCAGCGTAGAAACTGATAGTAATGATGTCTGATTTTTCAGAATTGCCACCGTAAGCGATTTTATAAGAATCGACACCGTATGTTCTTAATCTTTGTTCCATGACAGCCGCCATATTTTTAGCGGAATCGCCATCGAGTTTAGCAGGATCAGCTTCTCCAGCGACAGGCTCTCTTTCACTTAATTGGAATGTGAATTGACGACTTGTTCTAAAATCAGAATTGGTTGTAACTTTCTTTAACAAGGCTGGAGTTGACGCAAATACTGCAACTAAAGCCGCAAAGACGATTACAATGTGTGCCCATAGTCTTCTCATTAATAATACCTCCGAGGTTTGTAAACCCTTTTACGTTCACGTAATAAAATACTCTAAACGCGCGTATATTGCAACACATTTATGTGTACGCGCTAAGAAAAAAATGTAGTGGAATACACTACAGTAGTGAAACTTGATAAGCTATTTTTAAATGCTTGTAGGCCTTATCCCTTGCCACCCTTCCTCGAGGGGTTCGATCAATAAAACCTATCTGGAGTAAATATGGCTCATAGACATCTTCTAGATTCATTATTTCTTCTCCAATGGCGTTAGCTAAAGATTCTAGTCCAACTGGACCGCCTTTGAATCTCTCAATTAGTGTTTTTAAGTACCTAATATCAACATCATCAAGACCGATTGAATCAACTTTTAATGCATTTAAAGCATTAATTGCGTCTTCATATGTGACTTTATCTTCATGTTTATAGTTAGCGAAATCGCGGACACGTTTAAATAGTCTATTAGCGATTCTTGGGGTTCCACGACTTCTTTTGGCAATCTCTAATTGCCCTTTTTCATCAATCTCAGTATTAAGGACTTTTGAAGTTCTCTTAACGATGTCTTTTATTTCTTCGACGGTGTAAAAATTAAGTTTTTCTACTATTCCAAATCTTGCTCTTAGAGGAGCGCTTAAATCACCTGCTCGCGTTGTAGCGCCTATGAGTGTAAATGGAGGAAGATTGATACTGATGGACTTTGAATTTGAATCGCGATTAATAACAATATCAAAACGGAAATCTTCCATCGCTGAATAAAGTGATTCTTCAACTACTCTAGGAAGACGATGAATTTCATCGATAAACAAAACATCGCCTGGTTCTAATTCTGATAATATCGCGGCTAAATCTCCAGTTTTTTCAATTGTTGTTCCAGTAACAACTTTAATATTTGTACCCATTTCATGGGCAATAACATGCGCTAATGTGGTTTTTCCTAGTCCTGGAGGGCCATATAAAAGGACGTGATCAAGAGGCTCGTTACGATGTAAAGCGGCGCCAATAAAAACCTTAAGATTCTCCTTAAGATCGCTTTGTCCAACATATTCTTTGAGGCTTAATGGTCTTAATGATGAATCAAATGATTCTTCACTTACGTTAGGTTTAGCGTCTAGTAATCTACTCATTTATTTTAACCTCTTTAAAGCGATGCGAAGAATGTCTTCGTTTGTAGCTCCTGGTTCGTTAATTGTCGCTAATACGCGGTCAATTGCTGCTCCTTTAAATCCTAGAGTCTTAAGAGCTTCATAAACTTCTTCATATTGTTTTGGATTACCTTTAGTGCCGGTTAATTCACCTTTTAAATCTAGGATGATTTGTCCTGCAGCTTTAGCACCTAATCCAGGTAGTTTCTTCAAGAAAGCGACGTTATTACTTGAAATCGCGTTAATTACTTCACTAGGTGTAGTTGCACTTAGTGCGTTAATCACAGTTTTTGGTCCTAATCCTTTGACTTTTATTAAAGATAAAAATACTTCTTTTTCTTCTTTGGTTGTAAAGCCAACAAGATAATTTTCATCTTCTCTTACGACGTTATAGGTATATACAAGAATCTCTTCGTCAACTTTAAAATCATTAGGATGACTAACAAGCACTTGATAGCCGACATCTCTAACATCTAAAGTGACTGTCTCACCATTAACTTCAACAACTTTTCCTCTTAAAAAACAAATCATAACTACCTCCTAATTTATTAAAATAAATAGGACTAATAAAATAATGCCGATAACGGAAGCGATTAAAGTGGAATAAAGAACATAATCAGTTTTCATTAGTCTCTAATAAACTCCTTTGGAGTAGGGATTTCCACTCTTTTATGCTCGCTAATTCGATGGAGATGTTCAATTTTAGCTTTGCTTTTCTCATCGATTTCTCCACCTAAAAGATAATTATCTAAATCTTCGTATTTGACTCCCATCTCTGACTCATCTGTTTGTCCTTCAAATAAACCAGCAGAAGGAGTTCTTTCGGCTAAGCGGTCACTAACACCATAAATCTTACATGCTTCAACTACTTCACGCTTAACAAGATGAACAATTGGGAGTAAATCAACTCCACCATCACCATATTTTGTAAAATAACCAGTATAGCGTTCATCTTTGTTATCAGTGCCAATCACTAAGCCACTGACTTTCTGAGCGTAGGCGTATAAGATGGTCATTCTAATTCTAACTTTTAGGTTAGAAAGAGAACCTCTATCTAATTCAATACCTTGTTTTTTGAATTCTTCAACGGTTGCGTGAAAACTATTAGAACCATCGATAATCAAATAATTCAAATCTAATTGCTTGACTAAGTCTAAAGCATCACTTAAATCATCTGGGTGAGAATCAATAGGAATCATGATGCATGTTAATTTATCTTTTCCAACTGCAGATTTAGTGATTGCCGCAACTAAAGATGAATCAACTCCACCTGATAGACCAAGCACATATTGACTCATATGTGTATCAGCTAAATAGTCGCTTACAAACTTCTCAATAACTTTTAAATATTCTTTTAGTTTCATAATTAACGGTAATAGACGAATGTAAAGTCATCCAAAATGACTGAATCACCATCTTGAGCTCCTAATTCTTCGAGTTTGTCGTCAATTCTTAATTTTCTTAATTTGGTAAGCAATTTCATCATTCCATCATCTGTAGTAATGTTGGTCATTCTATAGAATTTGATGATTTTATCACCAGTAATTTCCCAGGTGTGTAGATTTGGATGTTTGATTTCAAATTCTTTTTCTTCTTCGGGGAGAGTATAAATTTTACCTTCCATCACTTGCTCTTCAGCATCGAAAAGTGGGAATGGAGGTGTAATTTCTAATAATTCTATACATTTATATAATAAATCATCGATCCCTTGTTCGGTTAATGCAGAAATAGGAATGCATTTGATTTTGGCTTTTTTCTCAAAAACTTTTAGTCTAGCTTCACTATTTTCTTCGTCCATCTTGCTAGCAACATAAATTACTGGGCGCTTAGATAAACCAAAGCCATATTCTTCTAATTCTTTGTTGATGATTTTGTAATCTTCGTAAGGATCTCTACCAGATTCGCCCATATCAATGACATGAACAATGATACGACATCTTTCGATATGTCTTAAAAACTGTAAGCCCAATCCTTTACCTTGATGAGCGCCTTCAATGATTCCTGGAAGATCCGCCATTACGAAGCTTTTTCCGCCTTTAACACTAACAACTCCTAAATTAGGAATGATTGTGGTAAATGGATAATCAGCAATTTCGGGTCTAGCACTACTTACTACGGATAGAAGTGTTGATTTACCAACACTAGGGAATCCTACTAAACCAACATCAGCGAGTAATTTTAATTCTAAAATTAAGCGTTTAGTTTCTCCTGGTTCACCATTTTCTGCGATACGAGGGACGCGGTTAGTGGAACTTTTAAAACACGTATTTCCTCTTCCACCTCTTCCACCTTTAGCAACTCTTAAAGTCATTCCATCAGTAGAAAGGTCTCCAAGAAATTTGTGATCTTTTTCCTCATAGACAACAGTACCAACAGGGACATCAACATAAACATCATCGCTATGACGTCCGTATTGATTTTTAATTCCGCCTTTTTCTCCGTCTAAACCAATGAAGCATTTGGAATGTCGAAAATTGAAAAGAGTGTTGATTTTACTATTAGCGCGGAGAATAACTGAAGCACCACGTCCTCCATTTCCTCCGGCTGGTCCACCTTTAGGAATATATTTTTCTCTTCTAAAAGCGATGGCGCCATCTCCACCTTTTCCACTTCTAACTTCAATAATGGCACGGTCGATAAACATACACTAATATTATATAGAAAATATAATAAAAAGACCACAATTAATGTGGTCTAATTATTCATTTTGCAAGATTATTTATCTGCAATAACTCTAACTTGCTTGCGATCTTTTCCTAAGCGTTCGTATTTGACAACACCATTAGCAGTTGCAAAGATTGTGTCATCCTTACCTCTTTGGGTATTTTCACCTGGATAGATACGAGTTCCTCTTTGTCTATAGATGATGCTACCAGCATGGCACCATTGGCCGTCTGCAACTTTAGCACCTAACCTACGTCCAGCGGAATCACGTCCGTTTTTAGTAGAACCGACACCTTTTTTAGAAGCGAAGAGTTGTAAATTTAGTTTAAACATCATAATGTGATTCATCCTTTCTTATAGATTTTCGATTCGGACGTATTTCTTTTCACTTTCTTCGATTGTTTTTAATTGAGTCTCAATTGTCTTTAAGACAACTGCGTCATAATCACTCGGGATATCTAAGGCCTTTATATAAGCATGACCTTCATCCATTTTGAAGTCGTAATCCTTATCTAACAAGGAATTGGCTCCTCCTATCATTATTGCTGATACTGCGGCACAAATTAAGTCTTTGCCGTACTCAGCACTATTGGCGTGACCTTTAACCTCAATTTCAATAATTTTTTGAGAAGAAACGTCCCTTTTAATAACAATTTTGATCATCGTTAATTAAGCGTTGATGCTTTCAATTAATAAGCATGTATAAGGTTGACGGTGACCTAAAGTGCGTCTTTCGTTAGCCTTGTTCTTATAAGTGAAAACACGAATCTTTTTGGACTTTCCTTGTTTT
>CADBUF010000070.1 GCA_902797795.1 uncultured Erysipelotrichaceae bacterium | reverse complement strand
TTAATCAAGAATTCCGCTTTATTTGCCTTAACAATATCGCCTCGATATAATTTTCGACCTCGACGGTTTTCTTTCTCTCCGTTGACGAATACATCGTTTTCCGCTAAAAAGATCTTGGCCATCCCACCAGTAGGAATGACATCAGCGATTTTAAGAAGAACATTTAAGGTAATGTATTCTTCATCATCACGGATTTTAATCTCTTTTTTAGCCATGGTTACGCACTCTATGTGTATTATACACGATATAATGTTTAAATGGAATAATAATATTCCATATATTGAATATAGTTGATAAATACCTATTTTTAAGGCGCAAAAACAGCCAATAGAAGTTTGATAAATCAAAAATATACAAAAATAAAAGGCGCTACTAGAACGCCTCTTAAATCGCTTGTTTTGTTAATTAATAAGTTCTCACAGGAGTAACGATTTGGATGATAGATTCATCGTTAGGATTTTTAATAACAAATGGTTTCATTTCCCCAACAAACAAGAATGTCACATCTTCGCTTCCAAGAGCCCTAATTGCAGATGAAACAAATTCACTATTGAAAGAGATTTGTAGGTTATTTCCAACAAATTTGAATGTTTCAATTTTTTCAGTAGCAGAACCAACTTGAGTTGATTTGGCGCTGATTTCAACAGTGTCTTCATCTAAATATAGGTCAACAACGTTTTCTCTATCAATCGATAGAATATTGACACGATCGATAGCTTTTAAGAAATCTGCAGCATTAACTTCTAAAGAGTAGTTTGTAATGCGTGGAACAATGTTTTTAGTGTTAGGATATTCACCAGCAATCAAACGTGTCGCTATCACGGTGTTATCAAAGCTAAATAAAGCTTTTTTATCACTAAGGGCAATCTTCAAAGATTCTGATCCTTCTAAAAGGTGATCGATTTCCACCATCATTTTAGCCGGAACATTAGCGGAGAATTGTAAATCGGTAGAAACTGGGATTTGTTTTCTAGCTAAACGCGCACTATCGGTAGTAGTAGCTGTTAATACACCATTTGAAGCTTCTAAATTAACAGCAGTTAAAATAGGACGCTGCTCTTTTAAAGAAGCAGCAAAAGCTGTTTGAGATACGATTGATGAGAATTCTAATCTAGTTAAATTGATTTGGATGCCTGTTGGTTCTAAGTCAACATCTGGATATTCATTTGCTTTGATGCAATTTAGGTTATACTTAATTTTACCTGCTGTAATAACAGCAATAGTGGAATCAATTACTTCAAAATTAATTTCTTCAGCATCAATCTTTCTTGCCATATCTGTAATGATTTTGGCATTAACTAAAGTTGTTCCTTCTTGAACATTTCTAATGATTTCTTCATCATTTAGTGAAAATGGAACAGTGGTTTTAATAGTTAGTTCATAATTACTACCTGTAATAGCTAAACCGTTATCGCTAAGTTCTAATTTTAAATTCGCTAATACTGGTACAGCACTATTTTTGGAGTTAACCGCTCTACCTGCTATAAGCAAAGCTTTTAGGAATTCGTCTCGTTTAATTACAAATCTCATTTAGATTTACCTTCTTTTTTATTATATTTAATTATTAATAATTATTATTACGCCTGTGGATATGTGGATAACTCCTTAGCGCAAGCCTTTAATTTATTCTAACATAGTGTTTAATACTCTAACATTTATTTTTTAAATAAATTATTTAGATATTCTCTTTTCTAAGTCGTTTATAGCGTCTTGTAATTGTATATTAGTTTTCAACTCTTTATCCACCTTGGTAAGTGCGTTCATAACAGTTGTATGATCTTTGCCACCGAACATCTCGCCAATTTTCTTTAAAGGAACATCTAAGTGTTTTCTAATCAAATACATAGCGATGTGTCGAGCTAAAACTATCTGACCATTTCTATCCTTCCCTGTGATTTGTGAAGGAGTCAAATTATAGTAATCCGCAACAACATTTACAATCTTTTGTTCATTAAGTTGAGTAGCGATTTTTTTGCCACCTTTAATCGAGGAAACAGCCTTGATTGCAACATCCATTGTAATCTTTTGTTCGTCTAATAAATTGAGGCAAGAGAACATTAAAGAATTGAGTGCTCCCTCAAGTTCTCTAACATTACGAGAAAATTTTTCTGCTAGAAAATATATAACATTTGCGTCAAATTTTTCAATTTTCATACCAGAACCGACAATTTTTTGTTTGAGAATTTCAACACAAGTATCGATGTCTGGATCATTAATTTTCACTGTTAAGCCTTGGGTGAATCTGGTGATGAGTCTATCTTCTAAACCCTTCAATTCGTTAGGCTGTCTATCTGAAGTGATGATGATGCGTTTTCCGTTATTGATTAAGTCTTGGTAAACGTAGAAGAACATCTCTTCAGTTTTAACCTTCTCTGCCAAAAATTGAACATCGTCAAAAAGAAGCACATCAACGCCTTTAAAGAAGTCTTTTATCATCTTGGCGTCTTTTTCTGCTCTGACATATTTTATGTATTTTTCAACAAAGTCATACGCTGAGATATAAAGTATTTTTGCATTTGGCATTCTGTTCTCTTTGATGTCGTTTCCAATTGCGTGTAACAAATGGGTTTTGCCTAGACCAGAATTTGAATAGATAAAAAGTGGATTAAAAAGCGTTCCACCGTTTCTAGCAACATATAACGCTGCTTTATGGGCGTCTTTGTTAAATTCACCAACGACGAAATTAGAAAATTTTAGCTCAGGATTAATTTTATTGTTATCAAAGCTCACATCTTCTTTATCTCTAGATACTGGAGCAGCACTTGATTCTTTTCTGTTTTTCTCTATATCTTCTTCGATGATATATTCGATTTCATAATTCTCATCTTGAACATCGTTTAAACAATCTAAAACAAGATCACCATATTTTGTTGGGATGACAACTTTGCTAACTTGATTGTGGACTACGACATATAATTTGTTACCTTGACGGTCATAAATATAGGAATTTGAGAAGAATGTTTCAAAGGTATGAGCATCGTTAATTCTTGTTTGAACTAACTTCAACACGTTAGTCCATAATTTTGTCATTTCAGTAACCGTCATAACCATATCAAGTACCCCCAAGAGTGTGAAAAAATTATACTTTATCCGCGCGTTATTTTTAATTGAAAAATTGGGCAATTTTAGTTTTCCACATACTCTTTATGGGAAAAAATTACTATAGTGTTTTAAAAGAGTTTTCCACAATTTTGAAATGTGGATTGAATGTGGAAAGTGTGTGGAAAGTGTGTACAAAAGTGGATAATTTTTAATGTAGTTTAAAGAAATCTATATGAATGAACATTGTTCATTCTTATTACCCTACTTTTTTATATTTGATTACCATATTTTTATGTGGATAACTTTTTTTGGCTAAAAGTCATATTTCTTAAATAATTTTAATTTTGTGGATTTCACAATTTGCTGTTTTTCATTCTGGTCAGTGTCTACACTTTTGTGCTTATACGCACACAATTCTTTGACAATTCTTTATAAATACATTTATAATCTTTAATGCGTAAAATTGGAGGAATACGTATCATGAAAAGAACATATCAACCAAGTAAAGTGAAGCATGCTCACAAAGCTGGCTTCAGAGCTAGAATGAAATCCGCTAACGGAAGAAATGTTTTAGCTAGAAGAAGAGCTAAAGGCCGCAAACGCTTAGCTGCCTAATTTTTAGTATTTCACTTTATCCATTTGAGGGTTTTTAGAAATGAAAGTAATTAACCGTATCAAAAGAAATGAAGAATTTGTAAATGCGGTTAGAAAAGGTAGAACTCTCAAAGAGACCCCCTATATAGTTCATTACCTACCTAACGAACTTTCTGTTTGCCGAATAGGGCTTAGTGTCTCAAAACGAATTGGTAACGCTGTAACGCGTAACCGTATCAAAAGACAAACACGAGCTATGTGTGACTCGTTAATCGATTATTCATCTCACACAATCGATGTTGTAATCGTGGTAAAAGAAGAATTTTTGAATTCATCCTTCGAGAACAACAAAATTATACTTAACATCTTGTTAAGTAAGATAGGAATTACTAAATGAAAAAAAGAACAAAAATTGGGTTAGGTGCAACACTTTTCCTTGGTGTTGTTGCTTTAACCAGCTGTACTCAATCTTTCTGTTCTCCTGTCGACACTGCACGTATCATGTGCGCCTTTGATCCAGGTATCACATATTATGAAGCAGATGAGACCGCCCCTGATCTTGAATTCAATAGAAATGGGTGGAAAGTAACGCTCAAACACTGTAAACCAGTCGTTGCGGAGTGGGTTACTGCTACTGCGTGTTTCCACTTTGCTGATGAAACAAAAGGACAATATCTTCGTGTTAGTACTTTAAACGAAGTTATTTCTGCAGTTAGAGAAAATGGTTTTTCCTCTGTTAACCAAAACACAGTAGAGTATTTTAGACTTTATGACCGATATTTTTTAGAAGATGTCCTCTTCTATTATGCTCAAACAATCAATAGCACTGATCTCACTATTGATATTGCTGATTATCCAAATGGTGAAAAGAGTTACGCTCACGCTCAATTTGATCGTGTGTGTGAAAAATACTGTTTCTTGAAATACATTTCTGGTGAAAACGGAAAAATGTGGGACAACTTTGATAGTCTCGATGCTCGTGTAAGAGCGGTTGTGGAGTCTGACAAATGTCCTAAATACGATTTTATCGCCGCCTATACTTCTGCTGTTTATAGCAAAGCTAGTGTTTATCGTACTTGTTTAACAACAAAAGAAGATAAATATGGAACTTACGGTTATAGCACCGAAGGTGTCTATATCAACGCGAAGAGTTGGGGTTATGCTTGGTCTAAAGGATTCTTTGAAGGCCTCCTTGTTTGGCCAATGGGTTGGTTAATTGATAACATTGTTTCCGGCTTTAGAGGTGTTGCCTCTTCTGGATGGAGTGCTTTCTGGGGAATCGTCTTTGTCACTCTTATTATTCGTTCATTAATGTTATTAATCACATTTAAGCAAACCAAGAGCACGGCAAAGATGACAGAATTACAGCCTGAAATTCAAAAGATTCAAAACAAATATCCGAACGCAAATACGTCATATGCTGAAAAGCAGCGTATGGCTGAAGAAATGAATCGTTTGTATAAGAAGAATAAAGTTAATCCATTTACCAGTATTCTTATAATGATTCTCCAATTCCCAATCTTCATTTGTGTTTGGGGTGCTTTAAGTGGCGCGAGCGCAATTACTAACGGCACACTATTAGGAATGAGACTTGATTTAGGTATCAAAGATATCCTCTTTATCGGCTCTAACTGGGGTCCTGCTGGTAATTACTCTGCAGTAACTGCCTTCATTCTCTTCTTATTAATGGCAGGAACTCAAACCATTAGTATGCTTTTACCTCAATGGATTCAAAAAGCAAAGGCTAAAAAAGTAGCTAAATTAGGAAAGAACCCTGCTCAAAAATCTCAAAATAGAACAATGAAGATCTTTACCTATGTTATGCTCGCCTTAATTATATTCATGGGATTCTCACTTGTTAGTGCAATGGGTATCTACTGGTTTGTTGGTGCAGTTTTCACCATCCTTCAAACAATCCTTACTACTGTACTTACTAATAGAAGCGCCAAGAAAAAATAGGAGTTATATTTTATGGAAATATATACAGGAAAAAACGTTGAAGAAGCTCTTGAAAAAGCTTCCAAAGATACCGGCGTTCCTAAAGACGAATTAATCTATATTGATACCGGTAAAACAGTTGGTTTTATTTCAAAAAAAGTTCAAATCGAAGTTTATGATCTTTCTGATGTCATCAGATACGCTGAAGATTACTTATTAAATGCTACTGATGCCTTAGGCATTGAAAGCTCAGTCAAATCAAAATTAGATGATGATATCATTCGCATTACATTAGATAGCACTCATAATCCAATTTTAATTGGAAAGAATGGTGTTACTCTTCAAGCTTTGAATGAACTTGTGAAATTAGCCGCAAACAATCACTTTCATAGAAGATTTAGAATCTTACTTGATATTAATGGCTACAAAGATAATAAATATTCTAAACTTGAAAGACTTGCTCGTAAGACCGCTAAAGATGTTCAAAGAAGCAAGACTACTTATACCTTTGATCCAATGCCAGCGGATGAAAGAAGAGCTATTCATAACGCTCTAAACGGTTGGAGAAATATCAAAACCGAATCCATTGGTGAAGGTAGTCATAGACAAGTTCAAATTATCTATGTTGAAGAGAAGAAAGATAATTCAGAAGAATAAAAACTAAATGCACCCTTTGGGTGCTTTTTAGGAGATAATATGTTAGAAACAATTGTTGCTCTTGCTACAGCCCCGCTTAAAAGCGCTCTCCACATTATTCGTGTATCTGGAGGAGATGCTTTTGATATTGTTTCTAAGTGCTTCAATAAAGATATTCGTAACATTGATAAACGCACATTGTTAGTTGGAAAGATTGTTGATAACGATAATGTTGTTGATGAAGTTGTTTTAGCAATTTATAAAGGACCAAAATCATTTACAGGGGAAGACCTTGTTGAGATTATTTGTCATGGTTCAACATTAATCGCTAATGAAATTATTCAACTTCTTTTATCTAAAGGGGCTCGACTTGCTACTAATGGTGAATATTCTTCAAGAGCGTTCCTTAATAATCGCATTGATTTAATTCAAGCAGAAGCCATTAATGATGTGATTAATGCAACCACAAAAGAAGCAAAAGAACTCTCACTTCTTTCTTTAAAAGGAGATACTTCTAAATTAATTGTCCCTCTAAGAGAAAGAATCGCAGATGTTTTGTCTTTAATTGAAGTCAATATTGATTATCCAGAATATGAAGATATTGAAGTAGCTAATAAAGAACACGTAATTACTCTAGTAGATGAGCTTACTCCTATCATCGATAAACTTGTTAATGAAGGTGAAAAAGGATTAATTATTAAAGAAGGAATTAAAGTGGCGTTGGTTGGAAAACCAAATGTTGGTAAATCTTCTTTACTTAATGCCTTGCTAGGTGAAAATAAGGCGATTGTTACTGATATAGCAGGAACCACTAGAGATATAGTTGAAGGTGAAATCAATCTTAATGGTGTCGTTCTTCATTTATTAGACACTGCTGGAATTAGAGAATCTACTGATAAAGTTGAAATCATCGGAGTTAACAAATCTAAAGACACAATTAAAGAAGCTGACTTGGTCATTGTTCTTTTAGATGCTTCAACTGAATTAGATGAAGATGATAAAAATATCTTGGAATACGTTAAAGAAACCCCTCATATCATTGTTTATAACAAAATAGATAAGAGTGATAAAAAGTTCGATAATGCAATTTCAATTTCTGCGCTTAATAATAACATCAAACCTTTAAAAGATGCGATATACGCTAAACTAGGTTTAAGTGAACAAACTTATAAAACTCCATCTTTAAATAACGTTAGACAATTAGGTTTGCTAAAAAACACGAAAGAAAGCCTCTTAAAAGCTAAAGAAGATGCCTTAAATAATTTACCAATTGATCTCGTAAGTGTTTCTTTACATGATGCCTATAATTCTGTGTTAGAAATTTTAGGTGAATATAATCAAAGAGATATATCAAAGGAGATATTCTCTCGTTTCTGTGTTGGAAAATAAAATGATCTTTGATACTCATTGCCATTTAAATGATGAGAACCTTTATCCTCGAATCGATGAAGTGATTGAAAACGCTAAAAAGACCGGGGTAAAGAAATTTTTAGTTGTCGGTTATGATGGCCCAAGTAGTAAGTTGGCAGTGGATATCGCTAATAGATTTGTAGAATGCTACGCCGCAATTGGCTATCACCCAACAGAAATATTTAATGTTAGTGATGAAGAATATAACAAAACCATGTCGCTAGTATCTAATAAAAAAGTAGTGGCGATTGGGGAAATTGGATTAGATTATCACTGGATTAAAGATTGCGAACAAAGAGAAAAACAAAAAGAATGGTTTATCAAGCAAATTGATTTTGCTAATAACCATCATTTACCAATTTCTATTCATAATAGAGAAAGCACCGAAGACTGTGTAAAGATTTTAAAAGAGCATACCCCAATTTATGGAGGCATCATGCATTGTTATTCTGGAAGCGTCGAAACGATGTATGAAGTTATTGATTTAGGATTATTAATTTCTTTAGGAGGAACTGTAACTTTTACTAACGCAAAAACGCCAAAAGAAGTTGCAGAAGAAGTACCTTTAGAAAAATTGGTGATTGAAACAGATGCTCCATATTTAACTCCTCATCCACATAGAGGAGAAAAGAATGAACCGAAATATATTTGTTTGGTTTTAGATGAAATTTCAAGACTAAAAAAGATGTCTAAAAAGCATTTAGAAGACGTTATTTATAAAAACTCATTAAGAGTGTTTAATATCAATGAAGAAGATTAATATCGATGCTGTTTTAGTTGTTGAAGGTAAATCGGATGTAAGTTATTTGTCTTCATTTATTAATACCTACTTTTTTATTACAAATGGTTATGATTTAAGCGAAGAAAAAATTATTTTTTTAAAAGAAGCTTCAAAGGTTAGAAAACTCATAATTTTTACTGATAACGATGTTGCTGGAGAGCAAATCAGAAATAGAATAAAAAACGAAATTAATAATGTTTTTGAAGCAAAAAGTGAGAAAATTGTTAGAAATAATTATAAAAAGTCGGGTGTTGCAGAATCGAGTAAAGAAGCAGTTATTGAAGCGTTAAAGCCTTTTGCTTGTGACTATGAGATAACAAGACACTCATATGACTTAGTTAACATTATCTCTTTAAGTGAAGAACCATGTAAATATAAAGAAAAGCTTATAAATAAATATAGGTTAATTAGTGGGAACATTAAATCGCTTGAAAATCAGCTTAACATTTTAAATATTTCACCAGGAGAAGTAGAGGACAATATTCGTGGAAATTAATAGAACAAATATCAACGAGTTAGTAAATAAATGTAATGTTAGACCAGATAAGGACTATGGCCAAAATTTTCTTATTGAGCCTTTGATATCTGAACGTATTGTTGCTGCTCTTGAATTAAATAAAGAAGATAAAGTTTTAGAAATTGGCCCAGGCCTAGGATCTCTAACTCATTTTATGGTGGGGAAGTGTGATTTAGATGTCTGTGATATTGATTCTCGGATGATTGATTTTCTTAAAATATTTTATAAGGAAGATGTTAATTATATTTTGAACGATGTAAGAAAAATCGATGTATCTAAATATAATAAAATCATTGGAAATCTCCCTTATAACATCACTACTGAATTAGTTGCTTTTCTTTTACTTAACAGCGAAGCTTCTAAAATGGTGTTGATGTGTCAAAGCGAAGCCTTTGCGAGATTCTTTGAAATTAGTGGAGAAAAATATGGACCGCTAGGAGTTATGCTCCACTTATTGGGCGAGAGTAAAAAACTATTAACTGTTAAACCAGGATCATTCTACCCCGCCCCTAAATGTGATTCTTGTGTGTTTGTCTTTTCTTATCGACCTGTTTGCGATAGGGAAATAATTTTAGGTGTATATAAAATGTGTAAAACGTTATTCCTTAATCGTAGAAAAACTATTTTTAACAATTTAAAGAACTACTCTAATGACGTTGATAAAATTAATGAAGTTTTAAATAAGTTAGGGATAGAGGGAAATAAAAGACCCGAAAATATCTCTCCAAATGAATATTTAGAAATGTATCGATTATTTAACTTAAGTAAATAATATATAATGTAGGTGTATCAATATGGTTAAATCGATTAAAAGTTTTGCAAAAATTAATATTTCTCTTGATGTAGTTAGTAAGAAAAGTAACGGATATCATGAATTAGACTCCGTTATGCTTCCTATTGAACTTCATGACTCAATTATTATTGAACCTTTATATAAAAGTAATGATAACTTTGTTACTGTTGACGACTTTTCTAATGGGCTTGTCCATTATAATTTAGCAACAAGTGCGATTGAGTCTTTAGCGAAGAAATATGGTTTCACTACTAAATTTAGAGTTTATATTCATAAAAACATTCCTATGCAAGCTGGCTTAGGTGGTGGAAGTAGTAACGCTGCATTTACTTTAAAAGCAGTTAACGAGATGCTAAAACTTAATGCGAGTGAGCAAGAGCTTATTGAACTTGCTACACCTCTAGGTGCTGATATCCCTTTCTTTATTCCTTGCGTTCCATCTAGATGTAATGGAATTGGAGAAGAATTGCATCCAATTGAAGTTAAGAACAATTACCATGTTTTATTAGTTAAACCAAATATTGGTTGTTCAACAAAAGAAGTTTTTGCAATTGCAGATTCACTTCCATATAAACATGTCAAAGTTGATGATGTCATCAAAGCCCTTAAAGAAGGTGATGATGATTTATTAGCGGCCTCTATTGGTAATTCCTTAGAAGAAGCTGCGATTAAACTAGTGCCAGAGATACAGCAGATTAAACAAACACTATTTGACCGAGGTTTTAAAATTGTTCTCATGAGTGGATCAGGTTCTACTGTTTTCGCTCTTTCTACAGACTCATCACTTATAAAGAAAGTGGCAAAAGAATTAGATGATCATTACTTCGTTGAAGTAACAAAAGTTATAAATTAGTAAGGAGAAGAAAAGAATGAAAGATAAATATGCAGTTATATTAGGCGCTGGAAGAGGCTCCCGTATGGAAAGCCGTGACCCAAACCATTCAAAAGTTGCTTATCCAATTTTAGGAAAACCACTTATTAACTATGTGGTTGACGCTGTTATACAGTTAGGTTTAAAAGATTTATACACGGTTGTTGGTTTTGGTGGAAAAGCTACTGAAGCGTGTGTTAAAGATTATTCAAAAGTTGTTTGGCAAAAAGAAATTCTTGGAACCGGGCACGCTTTAATGCAAGTTAAAGAACTTGCTGATAAAGACGGAGATATTATTGTTGTAGGTGGAGATACCCCATTATTAACAACCAAAACTCTTCAAAAGATTTATCACAAACATGAAAAAGGCGATAACGCTTTAACTATCTGTACTTCTGTATTTGAAAATCCTACAGGATACGGCCGTGTTATTAGAGAAAAAGGCAGTTATCGTTTATTAGATATCCGTGAAGATAAAGACTGTAACGCTGAAGAAAGAGAAATAGGCGAAGTTAACGCTGGTATTTATATTATTAATAACAGGTTATTACAAGAGTACCTTCCTAAGTTATCGAATAGTAATGCTAAAAAAGAATTCTATCTTTCCGAACTTGTGAAATTATTTAATCGTGATGGATATCGAGTTGAAGCTTATGTTTTAGAAGATGCTCAAGATATCTTCTGTGTTAGCGATCGTTTCCAATTAAGCTATGCTGCTAAAGTTATTCGAAAAAGAGTAAACCGTAAACTAATGCTTTCTGGTGTTTCTATTGAAGATCCAGATACAGCTTATATTTCTCCTGACGCTGTAATTGGTAGAGACACAATTATTAGACCAAATACTTCTATTTTAGGTCCTTGTAAGATTGGTGAAGCAAACTGGCTTGGCCCAAACACTTCATTAACAAATGTTAATATGGGAAATGACAATCACATCATGAATTCCACTCTTGAAAACGTTAAAATTTCTGATAACAAGTTTATTGGACCATACGTTTTCAAAAAAGACGAAGAGATATGCTAATAATTGATTCGTTTGGTAAAAATATCTATATAGACGAAAAACTAGTTGGGTATATCGGCGAAAACGTCCTTTATATAAATGGAAGAAAGTTTGCAGAAATATCTGACGAGGGAGAAATATCTTTTCCTCCAAAGAAAATCGGATATGTAGATGATGATGGATCAATCATAATCAACGGCAAAGAAGTTGGATATATAGACGGCGAAAATAATTTCATCTTCTATAAATCATTATCACTATAAAAAAGATGACTGAGTCATCTTTTATTTTTCTCTAACTGTGTAAGTTATATCGACGCCATAGATATAGACATCACTATCAAAATCGTATTCAAGAGCGATATTCATATATGTTCCTACAAGGCGTAATTCGGACGGACTAATTTTTGTGATGATTGTTCCGGTTGAATCACATCTATAAACATTAAAATTGTCTAATCGATAAATATTTTTTTCACCTATAAAGAGGTTAAAGGTTAGTGTGGTTAATTCGTCAGTTTTAAGCGAATACAAGTAGGAAGTCCCATCAATATTACCTAAACTCGCATGTCCTTTATCTGAGGTGATGGTAATTATGCCATCATCATAGGTGCTGTAATTATACGTATTACCTTTTAAATAATAATCACCAATTAAGGTTCTTGGCATAACGGAAATGTTGTGGGTTTTAAAAACTGGTAAGTTTCTAGCAAAAACTACAATTGGGATTACAACTGCTCCACCAACTAAAGTTAATATTGCTACTACTAGTCCAAATAGTGCGGCTCTATGTCCGTTTCGATATACTTTGTCTGTCATCACAAATATGATAGCAAATTTAATTAAGTTAGGAGATAGCAAATATTTGTTTTATTCGATATAATCGAATGATATGATTATTACATCAATAACTATTATCGTCAAAGTTACTTTGTAAAAACAATTATAATTATACAATGAGGAGCAGTTATGGAAAAGAAACCGCTATTTATTCACAGTAAAACTTATTATTTCATTACAGAGGCTCTTGTTGGACTATGTCTTATGGGAATTGAAATGAGTGCGTCAAGACTCATCTCTGTATATTTTTCTTCTAGCCAAGTCGTTTGGACTCTTATTATTGGCGTCATTATGATTGCTATGGCAGTTGGGAACTATTGGGGTGGAAAACAGGCTGATAAAAAACCATCATATCTAAGATTGTATTTAGAATTATCTTTTGCAGGTGTTTATATCATTCTTATTCCTTTCCTTGGCAAATATGTAATTGTTGGTGTTAGTGTTCTCTTTGCTCTTTTTATAACTCATAACCTTGTAATTTGGGCGGCGTTATTCTCATGCATCATTCTTTTTGTTCCTCCTTTACTATTTTTAGGCAAAGTTACTCCTAGCTTGATTAAATATGCGATGGGAGAAAAAGTTAGCGGTAAAGTCATTGGCTTATTAGAAGCTTTGAACACTGTTGGTTCTATATTAGGTACTTTCTTGCCAACCTTTTTAACTATTCCATTTATCGGAACAAGCAATTCCTTTGTTCTCTTTGGTGGATTAATCGCTTTAGTTGGCTTACTTTATGTGATAACTTCGTTCATTGAAATCTATAAAAACAAACCAAGAAAAGAAGAAGTGGAAGTCACTTCAACTAAAGATGGCAAAAAAGAAAAGCGCAGGTTCATACGCTCTATCGTGTTAACTTGTATATATTCCGCTACTTTTATTGTGGGAATGATCTTTTCTATTAATGCTTCATTCACCTTGTGGGAAGAAAAAGGAACGATTAAAGAAACAGAATCCACTTATAATTATTTGAAAGTTTATCGTCAGGATAACGCTACATATCTAAGTACCAACATTCTATTTGGTGTTCAATCAATGATTAAAGATGATGATTCTTTAACTGGAATGTATTATGACTATCTTTTAAGTAGCAAATATTTAGTCAAAGACAATCCTGAGATTTTAATTCTTGGTAATGGAACTGGAACATACGCCACAATGATGAAAAACTATATGAACTCAAATTGTCATATTACTGCGATTGAAATCGATCAAAAAATCATCGATCTTTCTTATGAATATTTCCACATGAATCCAACTGTAAATGTTATATGTGATGATGGAAGAAATTTTTTAGCAAGAACAAATGATAAATACGACATTATTTTAGTTGATGCCTACACATCAATAAGCGCTCCATTTCATATGACAACAGTGGAATTTTTCACTTTAGTGAAAAAACATCTCAATTATGATGGTCTTATGATGATGAATATCAACATGAATAGTGACACTCCTGGTAGCATGTCTCATACGTTATGCGACACCGCTATTTCTGTTTTTGGTAATTTATATACAATTGGTAAAGGAACCGGAGTAGAAGTTTTTGCCTATAACGGAGTTAAAGACGTTAAGCAAGAACTTGAAAATGTCGCTTCGGTTAAAGAAGATTACCAAAGTGTTATATATGAAATGACCAATGAAATTACTGGTTTAAAAAGATATCAAGATACCGGTTATCGTCTTTATGATGACAACGCTGATATTGAAATGAGATCAATGAATGCCTTAGACGAACTCATAGTAAATTTATTAGGTGATTACATAAAAATATTGAAAGAACAAGGTATTGGTGGTTTAATCAATTCACTTAAATAAAACTTAGATTTGTTTCATTTAAGGAATTAGGGGTATAAAATATCGCCATGAAAAAGAACAAAGGTTTACTATTTGCTTTCATATTAGTTAACGCACTTAGTGTTGCTGGGTGTGGCTTTCAAAATACCTCTTCTAGTGGTGGTACTTTTATTCCTTCTAAACCAAGTCAAGAAGAAGGCAAACCTCAAGAAGAGGAAAATCCAAAACCAATAGATAACCTTATCTATGATGAATATGATCACACTTATGATGATTTAGAAGTTAGTGAGTTCTCTGGTAAGAAATCTAGTATTACTTATCAAGATTTCGCTAAAAACTCATATTATGGACTAAGTGTTTGCCCTTCTACTGGTAATCCAAAACTTTTAGTTATTCCAATTTGGTTCACTGATTCTAGCGATTATATTCTTTATCCTGATAACGTTAAAGATGACATAAAAACCGCTTTCTTTGGAAATGAAGAAGATACAGGTTGGCACTCTGTTAGTAGTTATTACGACGCCGATTCCTTTGGCACCGTTCATCTTGAAGGTGTAGTTACCCCTTGGTATGAATGTGGCTATAGTAGTGAACATTATTATGTTGATAACGATTACAGAACTGAATCCTTGTTAAAAAAGGCAATTGATTGGTATAAATCATATTTAGATGTTGATACTCTTTCATCTTTTGACACTGATAAAGATGGTTATTTAGATGGCGTGATGATGGTTTATGGCGCCCCTGATCAAGCAGCATTAGGAAATAACGATGCTAGTAATTTATGGGCTTATACTTCTTGGACGTTATCTGCTTCTAGCACCTTTAACCCTACTGTTAATGCATTTTTCTGGTCTAGTTATGATTTCATGTATTCTAAAGATGCCGCTATTAGTAGAAGTGGTAGCTCTTATGCCAGTGGAGATACTAGACATTGTAATATTGATGCTCATACTTTTATCCATGAAATGGGGCACATCTTTGGATTAAATGATTATTATGATTATTCTGGTGCCTCTTCACCTGCTTTATCATTCTCGATGCAAGATGAAAATGTTGGAGGCCATGATCCATATAGTCGTTATGCTTTAGGGTGGGCAAAAGCGTATCATCCTCAAGAAACAGTGAAGATTCACCTTAAACCAATGGAAGAAGGTGGAGAAGTTATTGCCTTGAGTTCAAACGCTAATACATTTGGTACCCCATTCCATAATTTTTTAATGATTGAATTTTATTCTCCAAATGGATTGAATAAATTTGATACCGACTACGCATTAAAGAATCGTAATGCTGGGCCTGATTCTTATGGAATTAGATTATGGCATGTTGATTCCCGTTTATATTCCACTAATACTGGTGGTACTACAGGTTTACCATCAAAAGGAAACGTTGTTCATGCGACAAGTAATTCTGGCGGCGATAGAGCTGTTGATTTAGCGGGTTCAAGTGCCTATAGACAATTAACTGTTATTAGAAAAGGTTATGAATTTAACACTAAAGATGGTGGTGTCTATAAAGATGATCGTGATGAATTTAGTTTAACAAATGATGATTTATTTGGTACTGGCGATTATTTCACCATGGGCACCTATAAAAACCAATTCCCATTAAAAGAAAAATTAAATACTCGAATTAAACTTGGTTGGGCTATCTATTTCGATGAAGTAAACGAAAATGGTGCAACCATAACTTGTATCAAATTATAAAAAAGAAAGACTCGAATTTATCAACTCGAGTCTTTTTATTTGATTTAACTATCAACCTTGTCCGTTAAGGATTTTGATTAATATAGCGATTAAGAAGAAGATCGCTACAGTAATAAGTGTGAGGATGGAAATAACTTTTTCTGCTCCTCTTTCTTTCGTTTTAACGAAAACGTTAAGACCGCCACCAGTAATCGCACCAGAAGCACCTTCTGATTTACCACCTTGTAACAAGCACAAGACGATAATGATTACGCTGACACCAAGTAATACCCAATCGTACCAACCTAGCATAGTTCTTTCTCCTTTCGCTGTGAAATATTTTAATTAATTGAAATAATTAATTCAATGATTATTTAACAGTTGCTGTTCCATTAACACTATAAACGGTCACATAATTGCTATAGGTATAGCTATTATAGTAGCTGATTACTTCGTTTGAATTGGCAAATGTAATAGTGTGGTTACCTTTAGATCCACCAGTGGTTGCGTTTGTGGTTGTAACTCCACTTCCAACAGTTATAGAACTGCTACCAGGGAATCCGCCTCCTCCACCAGGACCGCCACCAGGAGCATACCATCCTCCATTACCAGAAGACATGTTTCTTCCAATAACAACGACGGTTCCGCCTTCAACTTTGATTGTTCCATCAGCGTCAATTGGTGACATATTTTGACTATTTGGACCTCTAGTAACTACTGTACCGCCACTGATAGTGATTGTACCGTTACTATCAATTCCGTCATGGTCTCCATTTGAATCGACTGTAACATCTAAATATCCGCCACTAATATTGATAGAACAAGAATCGTTGCTGTGAGAGTTAGAGGCGTTAATTCCATCATTAGTAGCATTAACCGTGGCCTTACCACCAGTAACAATAATGACTGTTCCTTCTAATCCTTCATAAGATCCTTCAACAGTGACTTCGCCACCAGATAGATTGAGTGTTCCATCAGCGTGAACTCCATCGTCGCTAACATTTAAAGTAACAACTCCGCCACTAATTGAGACGTCTCCTGTTGCGTTTTCGCCATTTTCAAGGCTGATTAATTCATCATCGGAATATTTATTTCCATGGATTCCATCATCGTATGCTTTGACATATGTTGTCCCACCAGAGATATCGATCAAATTGCACGCCTTGATACCTTTAGCGGAATCTGCTGCTTTAGCGGTATTACCTTCGCTACTAGGTTCTGGACCCCATGCTCTAAGGATGTTAGCTTCAAGAGCGCCTTCACTTAAATCGGTAACTGAATATGAAGAGTAGATGTTAGTGTAAATGTCAATAACTGGAGATATTACACTTGTGGTTCCATCACTTTCTTCTACTATAGTATCGGCAATGACTGCGTCATATGCTGCATCAATTCCATCAGCGTAGGAATTAATTTGAATGGTGCCGCCTGTAATACTGACGGTTCCTCTTTGTTTTTCTTTGCTAGAAATATCAGAGCTTGAGGTTTTAATACCATCATTACCACAGATGATATCAATAGTAGGTGTCTCTTCAATAGAAACACTGTCATTGCCTCTAATACCGTTATTAACGGCTCTAACAATTAATGTTGCGTTTTTAATGGTTACATCATCTTTTCCGTGGATACCATTATTAGCTAAGGAAGTAACTACTAATGTTCCCTTACCTTTGATTTTTAAATCACCATCTTCGCAATAAATACCAGCTCCTTTTACATCTTCGTCGCTTGAAGGTGTTGATCTATTGTCATAAACATAGTTCTTTGTGTTCTTTTTCGCGCTGATATCGATTGAATCGGCTGTTTTAATGTAAATAGGTGAATCATTACTATTAGAAATTGAAACACCTTCTAAAGACAATTCAACTTCTGCATCTGTAGCGTCTACAACAATTTGTCCATTGGTGAGTTTGCCTTTAAGAGAATATGTTCCTGCGGTTGTAATTGTGTAAACATTATCTTCAACGGTGACTTCCCCACCATCTTTAGTGGTGATAGAGAAATCGCCTTCAATTTCATCATTGTCTGGATCAAGATCATCGACATTACCTTCTTTTTCTTTGACGGTAACGCTATAAGATGCGCTTTGTCCTTTATATGAAACGACTACTTCATAAGTTCCTACTTTGGATAGGTCATAGCCACTAATAGAGGCTGCGTCACTAACATCAAGTGTTGATTCATCATCAAAAGTAGCAGTGACTGTTGGTCTAACAAAGTCATCACCAACTTTATATTCTTCAATTAAATTACTTAGTGAGATCGATTGAACAACTTTTTCGCTTTTTTCATTAATTGTTATTTCATAACTTGCAGAGAAACCATCATAACTAACGAAAACTGTTTGAGTACCACTTACTGACATATCATAGCCATTAAATAGAGCGCTTCCTGTTACGTTATAGACTGTTCCATCATCATAAATCGCGTGAACAATACCACCAAAAGCAAAGTCATCACCAACTTCAAAAGAGGTGATTTGTCCACTTATTGAAATCTCTTTTAAAAGATTATAAATCGTTACTGAATAAGTAAGATATTTGCCTTCATAAGAGAGTGTTACTGATTGTTCCCCTAATTTACGAGAATTGAATCCACTGACTGAGACCGATTCGGTAACATTTACTGTTAAGCCATTGCTATATGTTGCTAATATTTCTGGTTTGACGAAAGATTCGCCATATCTATATGATTTAACAACTTCATCTTCGTTAACAAAACTAATTGATGTTAATAAAATTTCAACTTGAGAGCTGCCTGTTGGTTGTGGATCACTATTTGCATTAGCGCCGCATCCAGCAAGTAAAAATGACACTGCTAAGCAACTTAGTACTCTTCTCTTTTTCATATTTTTTCCTCCTAAAGTGAAAAAATTATAATTTAATAAACTAAAATAAACCTAAAAAAGAATTGAAAAGATAATCTTATTATTTTCAATAGAGGCACTCACTTTGCCTTTATGAAGCTTGATGATTTCATTTGCAATACTTAAACCGATTCCAGAGCCGGGTTTAGTTTGATTTTCAGAACGATAGAAACGGTCAAATATTAATTTTGTGTTGATATTGTCACTATCGGCAATATCGTTTTTGAAAACTATAGATACTTTCTTATCTATTTTAGCGACATCTACTTCTATTTCTCCTCCGCTTTTCGCGTACTTATGCGCATTATCTAAGAAGATATAAAATATTTCATTAAGAAGATATTTATTACCTTTATAATTTATGTCACCTTCTATATTACTAATTAATTTAAATCCGTCCTTTTCAAGTGAAGGAGTGAAAGAATCCACGCACTCTTTAGCCACACTAGAAAGATTAAATTCTGAGAAAGGATAACTATTAACATCCCCTTCATCCAATCTAGAAAGAGTGACAAGTTGAGTAGTCATTGAGCTCAAACGGTTAATTTGGTCTCGAATCGATTCGGTCCATTCGTTTTTACCATAATCCATTTCAATGATTTCAATATCAGTAGAAATGATGGTAAGAGGAGTTTTTAATTCATGAGAAGCATTGGTGATGAATGATTTTTGCTTTCTATATGACTCTTCGCTTGTAAGGAAGGCAAGTTTAGATGCAAGAAGAATTAATAAGAAAAGTAAGATATAACATCCAGAAGCAATTGTTGTGGAAGTGATTAAAAAACGATGAAAATAAGCAAATTCATCAGTTAAATCGACAAAGGCAACATAGGTGATGCCATTGGAGGTGCTAGTTTGATATCTAAAGTTATCAATTTTTCCGCTACCCTTACCTTCGTATAAGACATTTTTGGCAATACCTTCTCCATATTCTTTAGTAATTGTAAAAATATGAACAAAGTCAGAGTCAAAAATTGATCCATCAGCGTTAAATCCAACAACAAAATAATGTTCAGTCATTAACTCTAATGGAGGAGGTGGAGCCCCTTCACTTTGGTATTTACCGTTATCATTAACACCACGCGATAAGACTAAAGAAAGCGCCTTTCTTCCATCTTTTTCAACAGAATTGTAGTTGCTAATATTGATGACAGCAATGGTTACTGATAACACAAATAAGACAGACACCATTGATAATAAAATGAACTTAATCTTTAATTTTTTAATCATCTTTATAATCTAAATAATAACCTTGATACCTAATTGATTTAATTTTAACTTTTGAGTGAATCGATTCTAATTTCTTTCTTAAATAAGAGATAAACACCCAAACATTTTCGCTTGTTGAATAAGCGTCTATATCCCATGCATTTTTAGTAATTGTGTCTAAAGAAATAATCTTTGAACCACTGCTCATTAGCATATTCATAATTTGAAATTCTTTATTCATCAATAGCACTTTTTCATCACCATTTGATAATGTTGAACTATCTAATTCCAAAACTAAATCGCCAAATTTAAGATTACTCTCTTCTGTGTATGATGGTTTTCTTCTCATCAAAGCACGGATTCTTGCTAATAGTTCTTCAACAACAAATGGTTTAGCAAGATAATCGTCAGCCCCTAAATCTAAACCATTGATTTTATCAATCGTGGTTGATTTGGCGGTTAATAAAATAATTGGAGTTTCTATTTTGCTTTCTCTTGCCCATTTTAAAACCTCAAGTCCGTTTTTCTTTGGAAGCATGATGTCTAAAATTACACAGTCGTATTTATATTCTTTAAGGTAATCAACGGCCTCTTCTCCGTCATAGACGGAGTCAACAATATAATTGCTACGTTTTAACACCGTAGCCAAGGCCTTATTTAATTGTTGTGAGTCTTCTACTAATAAAATTTTCATAACATTATTTAAACAAAATAAACTTTTATAAAACTTAAATTTAATTAAGTTCTGCTTTCATCTCCAATATAATATCACGAAGCTCGGCGGCACGCTCAAAATCAAATTCTTTTGCTGCTTGTCGCATTTGCTTCTCCAGCTCCTTAATTTTTGCTGTTAATTGACTCCTTGTTCCATGTTTAGAAAGTTTAACCATTTCGCTAATTTCATCGTCGGCGTTATGAATAGGTGGCCTAATTTCTTTAATGATAGTTTTTGGAACGATTCCATATTCATCGTTATATGCTTTTTGAATATTTCTTCTTCTATTTGTTTCATCAATCGCATTTTTCATAGAATCGGTCATGTTATCAGCGTACATGATAACTTTCCCTTGAGCGTTTCTACTCGCTCTTCCGATTACTTGAATTAAGCTTCGTGTCGAACGTAAAAATCCTTCTTTATCAGCGTCTAATATGGTCACTAAAGAGACTTCTGGAATATCTAAGCCTTCTCTAAGAAGATTAATACCCACCAAAACGTCATATTTACCTTTACGTAATTGATAAATGATTTCGCTTCTTTCTAACGTTTTGGTTTCGTGATGTAAATAGACAACTTTGATTCCTCTTTCTTTTAAATATAAAGAGAGGTCTTCCGCCATTTTAACTGTGAGAGTGACAATCATCACTCTTTCGTTACGGGTAATCCTTTCCTTAATTTCAAAAAGGATGTCGTCTATTTGTCCTCTAGTTGGTCTTACTTCAATTTCAGGATCTAATAGACCTGTTGGACGTATAATTTGTTCTGCTATCTTAGCGTCGGTATGATTGAGTTCATAATCTCCGGGTGTAGCGGAAGTACAAATAGTTTGAGGCATTAAATCTTCAAATTCCTCAAAATTTAGTGGTCGATTATCCAAGGCGCTTGGGAGGCGGAAGCCATATTCTACAAGCGTTTCTTTTCGACTTCTATCGCCGTTATACATTCCTCTTATTTGAGGGAGTGAAACGTGTGATTCATCAACAAATAAAAGAAAATCTTTTGGGAAATAGTCAATTAAGCAGAAAGGTCTTTGTCCTTGTTTACGTTTATCAATATGTCTAGAGTAGTTTTCAATTCCTGGACACATACCAAATTCTTCCATGTTTTCCACGTCTTGATTCGTGCGCATTTCTAATCGCTCAGCTTCTAATAATTTTCCTTCTTTTCTAAAATATTGAAGGCGTTCAATTAATTCGGCTTTGATCGATACGCACGCTTCTTTAATTCTTTCTCGAGTGGAAGCGTGATCATAGGCAGGGAAAATTGGGTATGTATGATATGAATGCTTAATTTCTCCGGTGAGTAAATCTACTTCATATATTTTTTCTATTTCATCACCAAAGGTGTCGAGTCTAATAACTGTATTATCAGTCATATTAGCAGGGACTATTTCAATGATATCCCCTCTTACTCTAAAACTACCTGGTGGAGTGTCTAAATTGTTTCTTTTATATTGTGCATCTACTAGTGCTTTATAAAAGTCTTGACGATTAATCTCTTCTCCGACACGTATTTCAAACACTAAGTTACGATATTCATCAGGATCAGTTAATCCATAAATAGAGGCAACTGATGCAACTACAATTGTGTCCCTTCTTTCTAACACCGAGTTAATAGCGCTAGTTCGTAACATTTCAATCTCATCATTCATTAAAGCTGTTTTATCAATATAAGTGTCGCTTTTTGGAATGTAGGCTTCTGGTTGATAGAAGTCAAAATTAGAAACGAAATATTCAACACGGTTATTGGGAAACAATTCTTTGAATTCTGAATATAGTTGTCCTGCTAAAGTTTTGTTATGCACTAAAACAAGAGCGGGACGTTGAACTCTTTCAATGATATTAGCCATTGTAAAAGTTTTTCCAGTTCCAGTTGCCCCTAGTAAAACTTGTAGCCTTTTACCAGCGTTTAAGCCATCAACTAAATCCTTTATGGCAGTGGGTTGATCACCTGTTGGTTTGAACTTAGAAACTATTTCAAATTTATGTGAATAATCGATATTTTTCATGCAAAATGACTATTTTTTTCTAATTTTGATAGATTTTTTATTGCTTCTGAATCCTTCTCCATAGACTGCATTTGTTTGAGTAAAAGTAACGAACGCAGTTGGATCAATTTGAGCAATATAATCTTTTAATTTTTCGTATTGATTCTTGTTAAAAACAACTCTTAGAATTACTCTCTTGTCACCTTTATATCCGCCTTCAGCGTGGATGATAGTGGTGCCTCTATCTAACTCAATTTGAGCGAATTGATTTATTTCTTTCCACTTTTCAGAAATGATATCAACTTGGTAACTTGTTTGGTTACGAATATAGACCACTTCAATAAGCACAGCGCTAACAAAACATGAGAGAATACCGCATAATGCTGGAACCCATAATTGCATTACAGCCATACCGATAATAATGATGAAGGCGTCAATAACAAAAGATGATATTGATTCTTTGATATGGAAATATTTGTTTAATGCGACTTGAATTACATCAACTCCACCGGTGGATCCTCCACCTAAGAATGTTAAGGCAACTCCTCCTCCAACAAACACGCCTCCAAACAAGCCACAAAGCATGTAGTTACCAACTTGAGCGTCTGTATATACGATAGTGAATTGTGAACCATTAATTAAAACTTGGTTAGCGGTATTCACACCCGCAAAATGTTCGGCTAAATTATTAAAGAAACCTACTCTTGAGAAAAGGAAAGTAGCCCCTATATAAACTAAAGATGATAGTAATGTTTTTAAGGCAAAGTCTTTTCCAATAAAGACCAGTCCTAAAATCCAGAAAAGAACTATGAAAGCGGCGACTAGATAATCATAGATGTATACATTTTTTACAAAGTGTTGAATGATAATGGCAATACCAGAAACACCACCGGCAACTAATTCAACTTTCGAATAGAAAATAACTGCACCAAAAGCTAATAAAATAGTTCCGATAATTACTAAAGTGTAATTCATCAATTGTTTTGTTAATTTTTTAGACATTGTTTTTGGCCTCCATTTGTAAATAAGCATATAAGAAGTCGTCTATTTTACCATTCATAACGGCGTTAACGTCTACTTCTTCATGCCCTGTTCGATTATCTTTAACTAATGTATATGGGCAAAATACATATGAACGTATTTGTGATCCCCATTCGATATTTTTCTTTTCTCCAACAATTGAATTTAATTCGTTATTTCTTTTTTCTACTTCTAAAAGATATAACTTACTTTTTAACATCGCCATAGCGGTTTCTTTATTAGATAATTGACTTCTTTCAACTTGACAAGAAACAACGATACCGGTAGGTAAGTGGGTAATTCTAACTGCGGTTTCAACTTTGTTGACATTTTGCCCACCAGCGCCTCCGCTTCTATAAGTATCTATCTTTAAATCAGAATCATTTATTTCAATATTAATTGAATTATCTAAGAATTCAGGAATAACGTTCACTGAGGCAAATGATGTATGTCTTCTTTTGTTCGCGTCAAAAGGAGATATTCTTACTAATCTGTGGACCCCTTTTTCGCTTTTTAAAAGTCCATAGACATGTTTACCACTGATTTTAATGGTTACTGATTTTAGTCCTGCTTCTTCTCCTGGTTCATAAGAGATAAGTTGCATTTTGAATTTATGACTTTCTGCAAATAAAACATACATTCGATATAACATATCAGCCCAATCTTGAGCTTCGGTTCCACCTGCACCAGGATGAATTTCTAAGATTGCGTTAAGATTATCGAATTCACCATTAAATAATCTCTCTACTTCAAATTCAGCCACTAAGGTTTTTAACTCATCAATAGAATCGTTTAATGACTCTAAAAGTTCTTCGTCTGCTAATTCTAAAAGTTCCTCAATGTCTTTGAAGTTATTTAATAGAGTGTTATATTTTTCAAACGCTCCTCTTTTGGAGTTTAGTTCGTTTATTGTCTCTAAAGCAGACTTTTGATCGTTCCAAAAATCCTCTTTTTCACTAATTGACTGGAGTTCTTTAATCTCTTTATCTAATTTTGCGAGGTCAAAGAGAATACCCGAGTTGACGGATTCTCTCGCCAACAGCACCCAGTTCTTGTTTCAGACTAACTAGGTCTTTCATTATTTATTTTCTTCTTTCTTTTCGGCTTCAACATCGACAACAGTTGTATCTTTTGGAGTTTCTTCAACTGGTTTCTTTTCTATTTTGACATTAAGCAAATTCAAAACAGCATCAACACTTGCAATATCTAAGCATTCTCTAAACATTTTATAGCCTTCGTTAACATAATCTTGAAGTGGGTTTATGTTAGCGTAGCTTCTTAAATGGATACCCTCACGTAATCTCGCCATTGCGTCGATATGTTTGGTCCAGTTTTGATCAATACATCTTAAAATAAAGTTTCTTTCAACTTGTCCTTGGAGTTCTTCAGGCCATTCTTTTCTCTTTTCAAGATAACGGTCATATAAAACTTCACCTAGATCTGGTCCAACATCATCTACATATGATTCATCATATAATGCGGCTTTAAGGGAACCTTGTGGTAAGAATCTTGGTTCAACTTCTTTAACTAATAAATCGCCAGAAATAACTTTATCAGTATTTCCTTCTGGCACTGCTTTACTTGCTAAGAATGTGCCAGTGGTTCTAAAGATATCATCAACGATATCACTAATATCTTTTCCTTCAATGATTCTATCGCGTTTGTCATAGACAATTTGACGTTGTTTGGCTAAAACATCATCGTAATCAAGCAATGATTTACGAGTGTCAAAGTTTTGTCCTTCAATACGTTTTTGAGCGCTTGTAATAACATTAGTGACCATACGAGCCTCTAAAGCTTCATCACCAAAATTCTTTTCAATGAATTTACGCATATTATCAGCAGCGAATCTCACTAATAGTTCGTCATCGAAAGAAACATAGAATCTGGAGAATCCTGGATCACCTTGACGGCCAGCACGACCTCTTAATTGATTATCAATACGTCTTGATTCATGTCTTTCTGTGCCAAAAACACACAAACCACCTAACGCTCTGACTTCATCATCAATTTTGATATCGGTACCACGACCTGCCATGTTGGTAGCAAGAGTAATAGCGCCTTTTTTACCAGCGTCCTTAATGATTTCAGCTTCACGAGCGTGGTTTTTGGCGTTTAACATTTCATGTTTTAAGCCCGCTTCTGTGAGCAACTTACTTACTTCTTCAGATGATTCAACTGAGACAGTACCAATTAAAATTGGTTGTCCCTTTTCATGTCTTTCTTTAACTTCCTTGATTAATGCGGCTAGTTTTGGCCCTTTGTGTGCATAGACATAATCGAGTGCGTCTATACGGATTACAGGCTTATTTGTAGGTACACAAACAACGCGCATGTTATAAATTTTACGGAATTCTTCTTCTTCGGTTTTAGCAGTACCTGTCATACCTGCCATCTTCTTATATAGACGGAAGAAGTTTTGATATGTAATAGTGGCCATTGTCACTGTCTCTTGTTTGATTTCAACATTTTCTTTAGCTTGAACAGCTTGATGAAGACCATCAGACCATTCTCTTCCTGGGAGAACACGTCCAGTAAATTGGTCGATAATTTGTACTTGTCCTTCGGCATCCACTAAATAATCAACGTCTCTAGCCATAATGTAGTTAGCTTTTAAGGCGTTATGGATTCTATGCACTAAGTCAGCATATTGAGGATCATAAAGATTTTTAATTCCAAACATCTGATCGGCCTTCGCGTTACCAGAGTCAGTTAAGTTAACTGTTTTGTCTTTAACGTCGATTTCATAATCAACATTTTTTCTAAGTGATTTTACAAAACGATCAGCAACTGTGTATTGTGATGCGCTTGCTCTAGCACCACCTGAAATAATAAGCGGTGTACGAGATTCATCAATTAAGATTGAGTCAGCTTCATCAACAATACAGAAATCAAGTCCTCTTAAAACACGACCTTCCATGGAATTGGCCATGTTGTCTCTAAGATAATCAAAGCCTAATTCGGAGTTAGTGGTGTATGTTATATCACAAAGATATGCTTCTCTTTTTTCGCTTGTTGTTTTCGCTCTAAGGTTAACTCCAACAGTTAAACCTAAGAATCGATATATTTGGCCCATCCAGTTAGCGTCACGTTCACTAAGATATTCGTTAACGGTGACTACGTGGACACCTCTACCCGCTAAGGCGTTTAAATAAACTGCCATTGTTGCTGTTAAGGTTTTACCTTCACCAGTTTTCATTTCGGCAACATCACCAGCGTGAAGAGCGAGAGATCCGATGATTTGTACTTTGTATGGGAATTCACCAATAGTTCTTCTAGCGGCTTCTCTAGCGACTGCAAAAGCTTCGACTTTAATATCATCCAAAGTTTTTCCATTTCTAAGAAGTTCTTTAAAGTAATCAGTCTTAGCTCTTAAATCGTCATCCGAAAGACTTTTCATTGTCTCTTCTAATGCAATGACTTTATCCGCGATGCGGCCATATTTTTTGATAGCCAATTTATCGAATAATCCCATATGATGTGCCTCCGTTATTTTTCTTTTTTAAAAAGAATAAATTTGCGTTCGATAATAAATATATCATTTTTGTATTAGTCAACGCTAATACATTTTGCTCAATATTAACTATTCTCATTTTTTGACTACCTTTTTTTTAAATCAATGGTCTTTGCTACTACTAACACTTTGATAACTTTTGGATTAGCTTTTTTCACTAGTTGAATTGCCTTGAACATTGTTGCTCCTGTTGTGTAAATATCATCGATTATCAGCACTTTTTTCCCATAAAGAATGTTGATATTTTGTTCAACTAAAATATTATCGATATTTAACCTATCTTTACTGCTTTTAGCCGATTGTTTTTCATTATTATTTTTTCTTAGAACATCAATATATGGGAGTTTAAGAGCACTAAACATTTCCTTAACGTGATTAAACCCTCTTTTTTGATCGTCGATTTCACTAGAAGGAATTGGTACAAGAACGTATCCAGCATATTTGATTCTTAAATAAGTAAGATATCTATTTAAAAAGACATCTTTGAGTTCGTAATCATAACATCCTTTAAATGTATAAATGAGTTTTTTGATGGTGTCATCATAATCATATATAGCTATAGAATTTATATTGCCAATTTTAAAATTTATAAATCTTGCTTTTAAAGAGGAAAAACACTTTTCGCAGAGCAAATTGTCTTTGTGCAACAAAGAGTAAAATGAATTGTCTTTAATTTGATTGAAACATATCTTGCAGTACTTTGTTGCTTCTATTAATTTCACTGACACATTCCTCCATTTCTTTTGTTATTTTATTTGCCAAAAAAATCACGTCACCATAGGGAGCGTTTTGCTTTCTTCCTACTCTTCCTGAAATTTGAATTAATGTTCCTTTATCATAAATTTTTTCATGACTTTTATAGATTATTACCTGCAAATTGGGCATTGTTACTCCTCTTTCTAAAACTGATGTTGTTACTAAATAGTCATAAACTTTATTACGGAAAGCATCGATTATCTCACTTCGATTTCGCCTTTTTGAATGAACATAATTACCATTTTTAAATAATAGATGAACATATAAAAACAACTGCTCGCATTCTGATATTGTAGGTACAAATATAAAGACTCTTTTTCCTTCTTTTGTATATCTCTTTAGTAGAAATAACATACGAATAAAGAGCAGTATGGTTGGTCCTTTTATAAACTTAGGAACTGGTAATGGTTTATGATGAAATCTAATATCTAATTTCAATATATCTTTACCCGGTTTTTCAAAATGATTTATTACATCTTTAGAAGGGGTGGCACTCATCATTATATAATGTCCTTTTAAAGATGAATAAAACATTGCTTCAAGTATTTTGTCTCCTTTAAATGGGAATGCATCTATTTCATCTAGAATGATTAAGTCAAAATAGCTCTTATATCGATATAGTTGATGTGTGGTGAGAATAATTATGTCTCCTTTTGTTTCTTTTGTATGTCCTCCAAATAAGGAGATTACTTTATTTTTATTAAAAATAGTTTTTAACCTATTTGATAATTCAATACATACATCTTTTCGAGGTACTGCAAACGCTACTTTATCTCCACAATTAATACAATATTGAATACATTTAAGAATGATCTCTGTTTTTCCAGATCCGCACACCGCATAAACTAGACTATCAATTCCTTTCTTATAGTTCTCAACTAACTTATCCGATAATTCTTTTTGCTCTGGAGATAGTTCATATTCTAGATATATAGGTGCTTTCTTTGGATAAGATGGTTTATGTTCTACTTCTTCACCTTTAAAAGAAATGCATCTACGACAATATGGCTTGCCATTTAATATTCCTATCGAATGAATATCGGTGTTTCCACAAATAGGACATTTATAAGTTTCTATATTGCATCATCTCCTTTCTTTTGATTAAATATATATAGTGATTCGCACGTAGAGATCGTTAAACGGTCTTGTGAATCATTTTTTTCTTTTTATGGTTTCGATAAGAGGCTTGTCTTCTTTATCTATCTTTAATCCATTCATAGGTTTTCTACCTAGTTCACGCCTAGAACTAATTTTTGGCGTATTATGCACAAAAGAAAATTTTATCTTAATTGGTTCAATACTGTGTTTAAGCTGTTTTCTTTTTGGGCCTGGTGATGATGTGAAAACAATGACAAAATAAACATTTTTCTTGTCACTCTTCTTATAAAGGAGAGCTGGATGACCTCCATGACCATCGCTATGTATATAAAAACGTCCTTCTTCTAAGTGCTTGTTATAAATCTTTTTCTTGCTCATTTATTCTCCTTTCTGATATAGATTTTGGATTAATAATTAATACACTATTAGAGTTCATGTCTTTGACGATATTTCATAAAAAGTCCTCTCATATATTTAATAGTCGTTATATCGAAAAATTTTTCGAAAAAATAAAAAAAAGTCATCGCCCAATAAAGCAATGACCAATTTTTATAAGAGTAACTTATTCTAATTCTGATATTAAATCGACCCTTGTTTGATGCCTACCGCCTTCAAACTTTGTATTTAGAAATATATCTACTCTCCTGATTACATCGTTGAGTTCCATAAACGCTTGCCCAAAAGATATTACGTTAGCGTTATTATGCTGTCTCATTAATCTAGCTACATCATCGTTATAGGCAATACCGCATCTAACACCCTTAATTTTGTTTGCCGCCATTGAAATTCCTTCGCCTGAAGTGCAAACAACTACGCCGAAATCACATTCCTTGTTAGAAACTTTTTTAGCTACTTCAGCACCAAAAATAGGATAGTGGCAGCTATCTTTTGTATATGTTCCAACATCAATTACAATATAACCTTCTTTTTCTAAATGCTCTTTAATAGCGTTTTTATATTCTAGTCCGCCATGATCACTTCCAACTGCAATTTTTAACATAAACATCACTCCTTTAAAGCACTTAATATATCTGAAGCTTTAATGTTTCCCTCTCTATAAATTTTAACTTCTTTATTTGTGAGGTCAACTAAAGTTGAAGGAACACCACCTAAAGCTCGTCCATTAAAAACAAATCCTACATCATCGTGGAATATTTCTTTTACTTCTTCAATAGTCATAGCAGGTTTTTCCCCACTTTTATTTGCACTTGGCACAAGTAATGGAGTTTTTAAATAAGATAAAAATTCTAATAATAATTTATGATTTGGTACGCGTATACCTATAACACCTGTATTGTGAGTAACGTATGATGGCACTATTCCTTTACTCTTTAAAAGGATAGTTATTTCACCAGGCATAAAACGGTTAATAATTTTCTGCGCTCTTTTATCTACATAGGCATATTTTGATATCTCATCTGTAGATGAAAGCATAAGTGTGTATGGTTTATCTTCTGGTCTTTCTTTTACTTTGTTTAAAAACTTATAAGCCTCGTAATCATTAAAATAGACGCCCAAACCCATAACGGTTTCAGTAGGAAAAGCGATAATTCCAGAATTATCTAATACTTCTTTAGCAATCTTGTATTCTTTTTTAAGCATTAACTATACCTTCATCTTTTACTATATATAGAAATCTAGTTTTTCCACAAATATCTTTCTCGAATTTATATATTACACCTTTATATTTACTTTCAAGTATGTGGGTTAATGTATTTTCCATGTTTTCTTCAATTTCAAAAGCGATTATAAATCTATTAGAAAGCAAATTTAAATCAATTGCTTTTAAAATTTCTTCGTAAAACTTTTCTTGAGGAGAGGCAAATAGAGCAAGATGTGGTTCATACTTTAAAGTTTGAGAATCAACTGTTGATTCGTCTTTGATGTAAGGTGGATTACTTACGATAACTGAGATATCATTTATATCCTTTATCGGATCAAGAATATTTCCTTGTCTAGTTTCAATTTTAACATTATGTAGTGCTGCATTTTTATTGCAAATTTTTAAGCAATTTTCACTAATATCAGTGCAAATTACTTTTGATTCTGGAAAATATTCTTTTAAATATATACCAAGAACACCAGAACCTGTTCCAATATCAATGATCTTTATTTCCGGATTTTTTCCGAATAGTTTAACAATCATTTTTAATAAACCAACAGCGAGTTCTTCTGTTTCTTGCCGTGGGATTAGTACGTCCTTATTTACTATATAATTTGAATTAACAAAATAGGCGTACCCAGTTACATATTGAAGAGGTTCGCCCCCTTTTACTCTATCGACATTTTCCAAAATTTTCTTTTCATCTTTAACATCATCATCAAAATGCTTAATGAGGTTAAAAAAATCACTAAAATTGCCATCTTTTTCAAGTAGCACTTTTATTGCTTGTAAATTTAAATATTTATTTGTCTTTTTTTGTAATTCGAAATATAGTTCACGGTAAGTCATTAATTCTCACCTGCTATTTTTTGAGATTGGTCATAATGGACTAAAGCTTCAATAATAGAATCAAGCTCACCTTCCATTACTCTATCTAATTGTTGAATTGTAAAACCAATTCGATGATCGGTTACTCTATTTTGAGGATAGTTATAGGTTCTGATTTTTTCACTTCTTTCGCCTGTGCCAATTTTTAATCTTCTTTCATTACCAATTTCTTCTTGTTGTTTTTCAAGCATGGTCGAATACATCTTTGCTCTTAACATCTGCATCGCAATTTCTCTATTTTGGATTTGTGATTTCTCAGTTTGGCAAGCAACTACAATACCGGTTGGAATATGAGTAATACGAACAGCGGATTCTGTTTTATTAACATTTTGTCCACCAGCGCCTTGAGAATGGTATGTATCAACTTGTAAATCATTTGGATTAATTTCAACATCGATTTCTTCGGCTTCAGGCATTACTAAAACAGTTGCAGTGGAGGTATGAATTCTTCCGCTTGCTTCTGTTTTTGGCACTCTTTGAACGCGATGGGCTCCACTTTCAAACTTAAGTTTGGAATACACCATCTTTCCTTTAATCATAAATGATACTTGTGAAAATCCACCGGCCTCAGATGGATATTCATCCATCATTTGAATCTTCCAGCCTTGGTTTTCGGCATATCTTGTATACATTCTAAATAAGTCACCAGCAAAGATGTTTGCTTCATCTCCTCCAGCAGCTCCTCTAATTTCAACAATAATGTTTTTATCATCGTTAGGATCTTTTGGTAAAAGAAGTTCTTTTAATTCTATTTCTAAATCTTCTAATTCTTTGGTGAGTCTTTTAACTTCTTCTTTACCCATTTCTGATAATTCTGGATCAGTATCGTTACTCATTTCGGTCGCGTCTTTTAAATCAGATTCCGCTTTTAAGTATTTATTAAAAGCTTCCACTTGTGGGTCTAAAACCGCTCTTTCTTTGGAAATCTCACGAAAATGCTTGATATCTTTCATTGTGTTCTCATCAAGTAATTCTTGATCAATCTCATTTAGTCTTTTGCTGGCCACTAATAGCCTTTGGTACATGCTTGATTCCATAACTACCTCTTTGCCTGGAAGATTATAACATAATATGAAGACATTACAAAGAGACAAGAAATAATCGTTAATATTAATATTAATTCTTCAAACATAATTAACTCTAATGTATACTTATTTTCAGGTACATTTATGGCGTATAAAGCATTATATAGAACTTATCGTCCTCAAACATTTGAAGAAGTTGCAGGACAAGAACACATTGTTAGAACATTAAAAAATGCATTAGCTACTGGAAAAATAGCGCATGCATATCTTTTTGCTGGTCCTCGTGGAACCGGAAAAACCACAATGGCAAAATTATTTGCCAAGGCACTTAACTGTGAACAAGGAGTTGGCTGCCAATGTAATGTATGCAAAAATTGTGTAGCAATTACTGAAGGAAGCCATCCAGATGTTTTGGAATTAGACGCCGCTAGTAATAATGGTGTTGATGAAATTCGTGAGCTTATTGACAAAGTCAAATATGGAACAATTCTTGGTAAATATAAGGTTTACATTATTGATGAAGTCCATATGTTATCAACTGGTGCGTTTAATGCCTTACTTAAAACTCTTGAAGAACCACCAGAACACGTAATTTTCATTTTAGCGACTACTGAACCTCATAAAATTCTTCCTACTATTTTAAGTAGATGTCAAAGATATGATTTTAACAAAGTTAGCGAGGAAGATATCAAAGGAAGATTAAGAGACATCTTAGAAAAAGAGGGTGTTGAATATAATGAAGACGCTATTAACATTATTGTTAATCTTGCTGATGGGGGAATGAGAGACGCTCTTTCAATATTAGAGAAAGTTCTCGCTTATAGTGGTAACACATTAAACGAAAAAGATGTTTTAGATATCTTCGCTCTTGAAAGCAAAGAAGAAAAAATCAAATTAATCAATTCCATTGCCAAGCATGATATGAGTGACGTTTTAGCGCGTTTAAATAACTACATCACAAAAGGAACAGATATCAAACGACTCACTGAAGATCTCCTATTAATTTATAAAGACTTAGTTATTTTTAATTCTTCCTATAATGGACAATATTTAGAATGTCTAAAAGAAGATGAAGCAATCGAATTAGGTAAAACAATTTCTAATATTGATGCTTTAAAGATGATTGATATTTTGATGGAAACAGTTAAAAACTATAAAAACGTTACATCTATTAATCCAATTTTTGAAATCACATTAATTAAGATGACTTCGCTTGATTCAAAACCTGTTAAAGAAACATATATACCTAAACAAGAAGAAACAAAAAAGAGTGATTACGATATAAGAAAGCCTCTAAATCAAGAGGTTAAGCCTGTTAAAGAAACTCCTGTTGTAGTTAAAAAAGAAGAACCAAAACCAATAAATGAAACAATTAAAGAAGAACCAGTAAATATCGAGTACGATTCGGATATTAAAATTGTTGATTCTGTAATTTTCCCAAAAGAAGCAGAAGGTGAAGAGAACTTTGAAATTGATGACAACATGATGGTTAATGTCATGGTCCTTTCTAAAAAAGAAATCAAAGGTAAATTGATTGAGGAATGGAAAAACATTAAAAAACTATCCACTCATCCAACCTTAGGGAAAGCAGCAACATTGCTATTAGATGGTCGCCCACTAGTGGCTTCTAATAATATGGTTGTTCTTGCTTACGAAATGCCAAAACTAGTGGACAAGGTTAATCTCAAGGATAACCAAGCAGAATTACAAACAATTATGGAACAAGTATTCAAGAAGAAAATGTTTGTCTATGGTGTGAGTAGAAATAAATCAATTGAACTTCAATCTTTATATATGAATCTTTTCCAAATTGGTAAATTACCAAAAGCCAAAGATGTCACAATTGAATTTATAGGAGAATAAACTTATGAACATGCAACAAATGATGATCCAAGCACAAAAGATGCAAAGAGAACTTCAAAAAGCCAAAGATGCTTTATATGAAAAAGAATTCAAAACCAACAAAGCTGGCTTAGTTGAAATTATCGTTCTTGGAAGCAAAGAGATTAAATCAATTAATATTGAGGCCGATGGATTTGAACCAGAAAATAAAGAGATGGTGGAAGAATTAATTGTCTCTGGTATTAATGAACTATTTGAACAAATCGATAAAGAATTTGAAGAAATAGAAGAAAGAATTACAGGCAAGAGCGGAATCATAGGATTCTAATATGGACAATTTAAAGTCATTAGATAATCTAATTGAAAACTTATATAAACTACCTGGAGTAGGCAAAAAGAGTGCGGAACGTATGGCGTATTCTCTTTTAGATTTTTCTGATGATGATCTCCAAGATATTGCAAAATCAATAAGCGAATTAAAAAGTAAAATTCACTTTTGCCCTATCTGTGGAATGATAACAGATATTGATGGTTGCTATATTTGCGATGATAAAAATCGTGACGAGAGCACCTTGATGGTGGTTTGTTATCCTAAAGATGTGATGTCGATTGAAAAAAGTAATTGCTTCAACGGTCAATACCATGTTTTAAATGGAGAACTTTCTATCTCTAAAGGAATGGATGTTGAAGGATTAAATATCGATTCACTTTTATCACGAGTTGAAAAATCCAATTTCAAAGAAATTATTATTGCCACTAATCCGACTGTGGATGGAGAAACTACATCCGCTTATTTAAATAAACTTTTACAAAATTATAACGTCAATGTTACTCGTCTAGCTTATGGGCTACAAATTGGAGGCAATCTTGATTATGTTGATCCTCTAACTTTATCTAAAGCCCTTGAAGGACGACATAAGATTTAAGGGGTATCGATATGTTTATTACACTCGAAGGGCCTGAGGGATCAGGAAAAACAACCGCGGTTGAAGCTGCTGTTAAAGCTTTGCAAGAAAAAGGTTATGAAATAGTTAGAACTAGAGAACCAGGCGGCACTCCTATTGCTGAAGAAATACGTAATGTTATTTTAGATAAAAAGAATACTGCGATGGATCCTAGAACCGAAGCTCTTTTATACGCCGCTAGTAGAAGACAACATCTCGTAGAAAAAGTTTGGCCTGCTTTAAAAGAAGGCAAAATTGTTATTTGTGATCGTTATTTAGATTCTTCTTTAGCCTATCAAGGTGGAGCAAGAGGCTTAGGTGTAGAAAATGTTCTTAATATCAATTTATTTGCCACTGAAAATACTTGGCCTGATTTAACTCTTCTTTTTGATATCAAACCAGAAGAAGGTTTAAAAAGAATTGCTAGTAACGCAAATCGTGAAGTCAATAGACTTGATCTAGAGAAATTAGATTTCCATCACAAAGTCAGAGATACATTCCTTGAACTTGCAAAACGATACCCAGAAAGATTTGTGATCATCGATGCTTCTAAATCAAAAGAAGAAGTCGCTAAGAACACTCTCGATACCATCTTAAATAGACTATGCAAATAGGCAAATACCTTAAAGAAAACCAACCAATTGTCTATACGACGTTTTTAAATTCGTTTAAGAACCACACCCTTTCTCATGCATATTTAATTGTTGGAAATCCCGGTATTCCTTTATATGAAAGTGCACAATATTTAGCAAAATCAATATTGTGTGATGATCCTTCTCCTTTAGCGTGTGATAACTGTATTACCTGTTTAAGAATTGAAAGTGATAATTATCCAGACATTATTAAACTTGATGGCGCTAAAGGGACAATTAAAAAAGAAGATGTCTTAAATATTGAATCTAGATTTGAAAAAACTGCATTTGAAACCAAAGGCATAATGATCTATATCATTAATCTTGTTGAAAACATGACTAGCGAAGCAGTTAATTCAATGCTCAAATTTTTAGAAGAACCCGATAGTGAAGTTTATGCTTTTTTAACCACCAACAATGTGAATAATGTTTTACCAACCATAGTAAGTAGATGCCAGACATTAAATTTTAAAAGTGTTCCTCGTAAAAAGGTAATTGAAGAAGCTAAGTCTTTGATGGTCAACCCTGAAGACGCTGAATTGTTGTCGTATTTTTATAACGACAGTGAACTAATTGCCAATTTCTTAACCGATAAAGAAGAAAGTGATAACTACTTTGAAGCAAAAAAAGGATTAGTGGGTCTACTCGAAATAATGGAAGTAGGTAACTATAAGGATGTTATCTACTATTCTCAAAAGAATCTTATTCCCCTTATTAAAAGTAAAGAAGAATTAAGATTTTTTGTTGATTTGCTCTCAGAAGCATTTGAAGATATTTTAAATATCAAAGCAAATAGGGGCATAAGTTTATCTACTTATGCTACAATACTTACTAATCTATCTAATAAACTTCCTCATATTGAGGATTCATTAGTAGAAATATTAAAAGCAAGAAACACGGTTAACTTAAATGTCAATATTGGCCTATTAATAGACCACTTAATATTCAAACTCGTAAAGGAGCAACATGATGGAAGATAATTTTTTAGCAAATAAATATAGTCACTACGTTGGTGTGAGGTTTCATTATTCTAATCACGCTTACTTTTTTGGTTATAAAGATTTAGATCTCGTTAAAGGCGATAAAGTGGTTGTTGAAACAACACATGGACCAGAACTTGGGGAGATTTTTTTTGACCCAATTCCAATCGACCAATATCGCTCACCATTAGAGTTAAAACCAATCCTAAGAAAAGCCACTGATGTTGATCTCAAATTACATGAAATAAATTTAAAAGATGCACAATTTGCGTTAGAAATCTGCAAAAATGAAGTAAAAAAGTTAGCAATTGACATGAATTTAATTTCTTGTGAATACACTCTTGATAAGAGCAAAGTTATCTTTTCTTACGTTGCTGATGAAAGAGTAGATTTCCGTGAACTATTAAAGGTACTTGCAAGTAAATTTCACACCCGCATTGAACTCCGTCAAATTGGTAGTAGAGACAAAGCAAAACTTGTTGGTGGTATTGGCTTATGTGGGCTCCCACTTTGCTGTGCTACTTTCTTAAATGAATTTGATGGCATTTCAATTATTAGAGCGAAAAATCAAATGCTTGCTATCAACATTCCTAAACTCTCTGGACACTGTGGCAAACTTCTTTGCTGTTTGAAATATGAAGATGAAGCTTATACCGAACTCAAAAAAGACTTCCCACCTCTAGGATATAAAGTATTTATCAATAAAGTTGAATTCACAGTTACTTCAGTTAATGTGGTTTCTAAAATGATCAAAATCGATAGTGAGGAAGATACAATGTTCCTCTCATTAGAAGATTTTAAAACTCAAACTGGGTTCAAACCAAAACCTCAAAAATTAGAAGAAAATGAAAAGAATTAAATCATTTAATAATGAAGCACCTATTTTATATTTAATAGCTACCCCTATTGGGAATTTAGGCGAGTTTTCAAGTCGCGCGATTGACTTAGTTAAAGAAATGGACTTGATTGCCGCCGAAGATACAAGAAACACTCTTGATTTATTACATAGATTCAATATTTCTAAACCAGCTATATCATTACGTGAACACAATGAGATAGAAGCTTCTCGAAAACTAATCGACGAAATTAAAAAAGGTAAAAAAGTTGCTTATATGAGTGACGCTGGATATCCTGGTATTTCTGATCCTGGGTATTTATTAGCAAAACTTTGCATTGAAAATGATATTGCGGTGTCTGTTATTTCTGGAGGGTGTGCTTTTATCAATGCTTTAACAAGTTCGGGAATTGATACTACACATTTTTATTTTCATGGTTTCTTGTCTAGTAAACCAAATGAAGCTAAGGAAGAATTAGAAGAGCTCAAAAACAAAAAAGAGACCATCGTGTTTTATGAAAGTCCTCATCGTATTGAGAAGACTTTAAATTTACTTTTAGAAGTCTTTGGTGATCGTTATATTTCTTTACAAAGAGAACTAACTAAAATTAATGAAGAAAAGTTATATGGTTACTTATCAGAATTTAAAAATATCGATATTAACTCCCTTAAGGGAGAAATGGTAATAGTGGTCTCAGGTAATGATAAAAAAGAAGAATTTACTGATGATGAAATCATCTTAAAAGTTAATTATTTTCTCTCTAAGGGAATGGATAAAAAAGCCGCTATTGAAACCGCTTCGGAATTATATAATATCCGCAAGAATCGCATTAAGGAATTAATAAAATAAAAAGTTTTTATTGAATTAATATGTCCTCTTTTCTTAAAATAGAAAAGATTTTTTATTAGGAGGATAAATATGGAAGTTAGAAACATTGCAATTATCGCTCACGTTGACCACGGAAAAACTACTCTTGTTGATCAACTTTTAAAATCTTCCTCCACATTTAGAAGTAATGAAGAATTATCTGATCGTGCGATGGATTCAAATGACATTGAACGTGAAAGAGGAATTACTATTTTAGCTAAGACCACCTCTATTATTTATAACGACACAAAAATTAATATTTTAGACACTCCAGGTCACGCTGATTTTGGCGGTGAAGTGGAGCGTATTATGAATATGGTGGATGGCTGCTTACTTTTAGTGGATGCCTTTGAAGGAACAATGCCACAAACTAGATTTGTATTAAAGAAAGCTCTTGAAGCTCATGTTAAACCAATCGTTGTTATCAATAAAATTGATAGAGCGAATATTGATGTTGAAAAGACACTTGATGAAGTGCTTAATCTATTTATTGAATTAGGTGCTCCTGATGAATTTTTAGATTTCAAAACTGTCTACACCAGCGCTCTTAAAGGAACATCATCATATGATCCAGATCCTATGACTCAAGTCAGTGGAATGGACGCTGTTTTACAAACAATCATTGATCAAATTCCTGCTCCAAATATGGATAAAGATTCACCTCTTCAACTTCAAATCGCGTTACTTGATTATAATGATTTTGTTGGCCGTATTGGTATTGGCACTATTAAAAGAGGCACGATAAAAGTTAACGATAACGTGACGGTATCGCGCTTAAATGGTGAAACTAATAATTTTAGAGTTCTTAAATTATTTGGTTTCCAAGGTCTCAAAAGATTAGAAATTGATGAAGCTCATGCTGGTGATATTGTCGCGGTTGCCGGATTAGCGGATATTAACGTTGGTGAAACAATTTGTCAAGTTGGACACGTTGATCCACTTCCTTTAATTCGTTTAGATGAACCAACCTTGCAAATGACTTTCGGTACCAATTCATCTCCTTTAAGTGGAAGGGACGGGAAACTTCTTACCGCAAGAAAAATAGAAGAACGTTTATTTAGAGAAACACAGAAAGATGTTGCTTTACGTGTTGAAAGAATTGTTAATACTGAAAGTTGGATTGTTTCCGGCAGAGGTGAATTGCATCTTTCAATTTTGATTGAAAACATGAGAAGAGAAGGTTTTGAATTAGAAGTTAGTAAACCTCAAGTTATTATTAAAGAAATTAATGGTCAAAAATGTGAACCATATGAAGATTTATTAATTGATGTTCCAAATGAATATGTTGGAGATATCATGACTACTATTGGTGAACGTGGTGGAGAGCTTGTTAATATGGATCCTAAAGAGACAGTCACAATTCTTAACTATGTTATTCCAAGCCGTGGATTGCTCGGCTATATGACACATTTCATGACTTTAACAAAAGGTTATGGAATTTTATCTCACACCTATAAAGAATATCGTCCAATTACTACCTCTGGTATTGGAGAAAGAAATATTGGCGTTCTTGTTTCCGTTGAAGCAGGACAAGCGACTCCTTACGCTATTGAACATACTGAAGAAAGAGGAACAATGTTTATTCTTCCAGGAACTGAAGTATATGAAGGAATGATAGTAGGAGAACACCGCTACGACTTTGATTTGGCGGTTAATGTTACACAAAAGAAAAACTTAACGAATGTTAGAAGTTCTAATAAAGACAATACAGTTGTACTTAAATCACCTCGAAAGTTATCTTTGGAGGCATGTTTAGATTATATTAATTCTGATGAATTAGTAGAAATCACGCCTACAACCTACAGAATGCGTAAAAAGATATTAAATACTGCTGAAAGAAAAAAATATGAAGCTCATGTAAAAAGAGCGCAAGAAGCAGAATAATTATTATTAAAGCGAAAGAAAAGCGATGGATTTGATTTCCATCGCTATTTTTTTAGTTATCTTTTCTTTTGGATACGACCTTTATTAGAACCTTTGGAATTGTGAATTAAGACTGAGCCATCTTGATTAGCGGCCATCTTTTTAGAATATTCCAAAGCTTCCTTTTGGGTATCAAACAATTTGATTGCCTTTTGTCCACCAGCAAATTTGACTTCCCATTTGCCATCACTTCTCTTAACGAGGTGATAAGTTCTGTAGCCAACTTCTTCTTTCTTCGCTGGTTTTTTAGCTGGAGCAGCTTTCTTTGCTGGATTAGCTTTTGTAGCAGGCTTACTAGCAGGCGCAGCTTTCTTTGCTGGGGCCTTGCTTGGGACTGCTTTTTTCACTGCAGGTTTCTTTCCTGCTGGCTTTGCTTTTTTAACTGGCATAATAATTTCCCCTCTAATTATTTATATAGATATTATATTCATTTTTAAAATTTGTTAAATATCTAACCTTCTATTCAAGTTTAAGACCAGAAACATTATTGACTGGTAAAGAGAATATAATTCCTTGTCCAGGAGTCTCTAATCCGCATTTATTATTGATAGCAGTAATAACTGCATCACGTATTTTGCTGTTCACTAAAATATAGAGCATTTCTTTTCTAGGAGTAATCATAATGTTATATTTTTTCTCAATATCTTTTGTCCCACTTCCACGAGCGTGAAGAATTGTTCCACCTTTTGCTCCTGCTTCTTTTGCAGCGTCCATCACTTGGTCAGAGTGACCATCATTGACGATCACAACAATTAATTCATGATTATTTTTGTCTGCCATAAAATTACCCCCTTACAGTTTGAGTAAAGAATTTATACATTTTGACTCCCATTAATGTCGTTAATGGGATGGTGTAAGCAATTCCGCGATTTTTCTTATTAACCAAGAAGAAGACATCTAATTCTTTTTTGATTTCCTTAGCGGCTTCTTCGCTAACTATTGTGTAAATAATATCTTTGTCAGTGTCATCAATATCTAATATTTCTCTAATTCTACTACTAGCAGTACCTTCTCCGATTTGGAAGAATTGAGCGCTACTCTTATTTGTTTTTAATAATCTAGCAATGTTATCAGATTGTCCTCTAGGCACTATAATCGTATATAAAAGAAGTTTTTTGATGTCTAGTCGCTCTTCAAAACGAGGTTCTTTATTAACCTTTTTTGGAGAGGGCTTTTTCTTATCAACTTTCTTTTTCTTTTCTTCCATAAACTACGTATTATCTACTCCTTAATTAAAATGAATAATTTCATTATTACGAGCGTCAGAGACTTGATTTCTGATGGCATGCATGTAGTAAAGATTCTTAATCGAACTTGTAGTACCTAAAATCTGTATTGCTAAAATTGGCATTAATGCGACTAAAGCGACAACGCCAAAGGCGTATGAATAGAATTCAGTAGAGGCTGTGACGTTATATCGAATACTATAAATACCAATTACTAGTGGGAAAACAAAGGAGACCGCCATTGGTCCGCTTGCGGTACCACCAGAGTCAAAAGCTACAGCAGTGTATAATTCTGGAACACAGAACATTAGTAAAAGAGATAATAAATATCCAGGAATAATGAAATACATTATTGGAACTTGATATAAGACTCTAATGACCGATAAACATATCGCTAGACCAACACCGATAGATAAAGCTATTAATACAGTGCGTTTTTTAAGTTCCCCATTACTAACAGCTTCTATTTGGGTGGTTAAAACATGTACCGCAGGTTCGCATAAAATGGTGACACACCCGATTCCAAATCCTAATAAGATGAGTATCCAATCTTGTAATCCAGCAATATATAAACCAAGCTTCAAACCAATTGGACTCATTGCCGATCCAACCGCGGTTAAAAACACAGTTAATCCAAAGAAGGTAATGATAATCCCAATAAGTAGATGAAGAACTTTTTTAACAGAAAGCTTTATGTAAATCAGTTCATACGCAAAGAAGATGATTAGAATTGGCGCTAAAGCTAATAAGACTTCAATAATTGAACCGAAAGAGTTCCCGCTAGGAAGAAGTGAATTCAAAATCTTGTTTTCAAAATATACCCAATCAATTCCATCGGTAACAGTTTGTTCAACCACACCAACAGAATAGACAGGTAATCCTTCAGGACGAACAAGAATATTGATTATCATGGTGATGATTGGACCAATTGAGGCTAGACCAACTAAACCAAACGAACCATCGCTACTTTTTCTACCACCACGAGTCATAGCTACTCCTGCTCCTAAAGCAAGAATAAATGGAACAGTGGCACTACCAGTAGTCACACCCCCTGCGTCAAAAACAAATGGTAAATATGGATGGTTTTGTGGATTAACTTGTAATATGCAAATAAGCATAAAAACTATCAAATAAAACGACAAAAACCAAATATTTAATGATTTTTTGATAACTATTCTGATAATTCCTACGACAACAAATATCCCAACACCAGCGGCAATTGAGAAAACAAAAACAAAGTCAATATTGTTGTCCGGGGATATCTGCTTAGACATGATTAAAATGCTTGGTTCGGCACAAGTAACAAGCGCTCCAAGAAGGAAAGAAAAGATGATAACAATAATCAATTTCTTCTGCTTTGATAAAGAGGCGCCCATATATTCGCCAATAGTGATCAAACTGTTTTGACAACCGATTTGGAAGAAAGATAAACCAACAATCATTCCAAAGCCACCGAAGGCTAACATAACATATTCGGTATTGGTAAGACCTTGCATTTTATTTGCTTGAAGAATAAAAGAAAGCGAATAAACAATCGCTAGAATTGGAATGATTGATATCGCGCTATTTAAAAATGACTTTAAATACTTATTCTTCATAGTATCTCAATTATACTAATCTAATGTTTTTATTTGAATGAAAAATATAAATATTTTTGAAAAGCAATAAGTATATCTAGATAGTAAAAAATAAACAAAAATACCCTAAGGGTATTATTTGTTAAAGTTTGGGAATAAAGTCTTAAATTCTTTTGGGGTTGGGGCTGTGAATTTTAATTCTTTATTTGTAAAAGGATGAATAAGTTTTAATTCATAAGCATGTAGTCCAAGCCTTCCAATTGGATTTGATGGATTTCCATATTTATCATCGCCAATAACGTGATGTCCTAAATCTCCTAAGTGAACACGGATTTGGTTCTTTCTTCCTGAATCAATATGAACATCTAGTAGTGAATATTTATCGGACTCCATTATTACTTTGTAATGAGTAATTGAGAATTGACCATCTCCCTCTTTTTTTGAGGAATACATCATATTCTGACTATTCTTCTTTAGATATGATTTGATAGTGCCACTTTTCTCTTTTAAGTTTCCTTCGACAATCGCATAATAGCCACGTGATTTAACCAAATCATTCCAATTATCTTGTAAGGCTTTCTGCAATTTTGGGTTTTTAGCCGCCATTAAGACTCCTGAGGTGTCTTCGTCTAATCTGTGAACAACAAAGATTCTATTATGTTTGTCCTTTTGTTGAACGTAATCGGTTAACATACGATAAGCGGTTGAACCTTTTTCTTTATCGCTAGCTATAGATAAGAGCCCTGATGGTTTATTGATAACAATCATTTCTTCGTTTTCAAAGATAATTGGTAGATTGCTACGTGTCTTTTTATGAATAGGTGTTTTAGAGATTATAACAGTGTCGCCTTTAACCAATTTAAAGTTATATTGAGATATAGGCGCTCCATCAACTGAAACGCGATGATTAGTTAAAAGAGATTTAATCGAATTACGAGACTGGCCTTTCAATGTTTCTAAAAGAAATTCTAAAAGTTCTGAGTTTTTATTAACTGGATACTCTCTAATATTTGTATAATCTTTCGATCTGTGTTCAAAACGTTTTTTATTTTTGTTCATTATTAATTTTTCTTTCAACCATTTCCATAAATAGTTTAGCAACGTTTATTTTAGTGATTTTTTCAAATTCTTCAAAGAAGGCGTTAGAATTTATTTCACATAATACTGGTTCGTCGTCTTCTCCAAATAAGAAGTCGATTCCAGCGTATTCGATATTAAACAAATCAATAATGTTGTTTGTCTCTTTTATGAATTTGGCATTTAGATTAAATTCTTTGCTTGATGCAGTTTGACCGAAATTACTTCTAAAATCATTTTCGTTAAATCTTTGGAAGGCTCCAACGATTTTTCCATCAATTACTAACACTCTTATAGACCTGCCATAACTAGAAGAAATATATTCTTGAAATTGGAGTGGTTCACGACAATATTTAGTATATAAAGAAGCAAGTTCTTTCGCGTTATTGACTAAAAATACACCTGTACCTAATGAACCATATACCTTCTTAAACACTAATGGGAATCCTAATTTCGTTCCTACAGTTTTTAAGAATTCCATATTCTCTTCTTTTAATTCTTGAGAATAGAATAGTGGTCCCGCGATTGTCTTCGGCATTCTTATGTTCGCATTAGCACACATAATGTTAGTAAGCATCTTGTCATCACATATTTTGATAAAATCTGCTTTGTTGAATAAACGGTGACCTGCTTTTTCAAGTATTCTAGCTAGATATATGTCTTTATCTAAATAGATGATGAAGTCACATTTAGGAAGATTAATAATAGTATTACCATTTTCAATAATCGCCAATGTTCCATCATTAACATAATGTGACAAAGAAATACCGAGTTTCTTTCCTTCCTCGGTTAATCTTTTTAATTTATAGACATTATGTCCTAATTCTTGATTTGTGATTATTATTCCGTGCATCTTATTCGAATTTAAAATTGTCATCAATAATTGAATTGATGTAGTTACCTTTAATTTGGTTGTATTGAGCTATATTACCATTAACTTTGACAAATAGTTCTTCCCTGAAATTGTTATATTTTATAACGCGATCATAACTTTCTCTTAACAAAGTTAAGAAAGCATGACAACGATTAAACCATCTTCCAGCGTATTGAACAATTCTTATTGTTACTCCAACCTTTTGATATTTATGAGTTTTTGCTAAAACCATGCAGTCAGGAGTTGATCTTTCTTTGATGATTTTATATTCCTTGGTTGCTAATAATAACGCTACCGTATGAATGTCTTTGAAGTCGTGCAAAGAAATCATAATATCAACGTTTCTAAAGGAGCGACAATTAGGAACTGATGTTGCTCCAATATGTTCAACATTAAATTTATATTGGGGCAAATGAAAATGAAGGTTTGCCTTTTCATTAACAAAAATCTTGTCCCATATTGCTGGTTTATATTCTAGGTAGGACATTATTACGCTCCATCAATATGAGTATCACAAATATTGTCATTAGAATTTCCTTCTTTGTTGAACATAGAACCACTTGCTTTATGTTCGGAAGGCATATTTCTTCTATTCACATATTCTTTAAATACTTCTAACTCTTTTAAATTTGTAAATTTCGCCATAAAAAATTTGTCACCCATAACACCCGCGAGTACTTTTGGATATCTTCCAGAGCCACAAATTTCTTTTTCGTATGTTCTTAAAACATCTTCATCTGAATAAAAATATTGAACACCATCTCTTCTAGAAGCAGTAGCACAATAGAATTTAGGATCACAAATAGGACGAGGATTGAAATCAGCAACAGTGTTTGCATATATTTGATACATGTTTACAGAATTTGCAAAATTATGCATATCAGGTGTGTAACCACCAGGAGTTCTAATATTAACCTCTAATCCAACGATATCTCCAACATTTGCAAAACCCTGTATTGCTTTAGTAACTCGGAAAAATTCAATATGGAAACATCTATTTTTAAGTCCAAATGATTTTACTGTTTTTCTTCCTATTTCTTCAAACTCTTTGCTAATGAAAGGATTTGAATAATAGAACATTTCACTACCTTCATGAAGGATATCGCTAATCGATGGTGGGCATTCTAATGACGCAAAGAAAACTACCTCGCTATTAATATCTGCTATACCATCAAAAGTGACGATATCTCCAGAGACAAATCTTTCGCATATATATTGACAATTTTCGTGTTTTTTTGCGAAAAAATCCTCTAATTCTTGCATATTTGATAATTTAAAGCTTTCTTCAGCGCCGACCCCAATATCAGGTTTAACAAAGAGAGGGAAGCCATTTTCTTCAGCAAACTTTTTTAAGCTTTCTAAATCATTTACAAGGATATAAGGTGCAACTTTAACACCAGCTTTTTTGAAACTCTCTTTCATCAAACTTTTCCTTTGATATTGGTCTAATTCGAATGATTTTAAACCGGTATCAATTGAAAATAGATCTCTTAAAATTGAGTCTTTTCTTAGCCAATATTCATTATTGCTTTCTAAAAAATCGATATGGCCATATTTTCTTTCAAAATAACCTACAGCCTCTTTCTCTTCATCGAAATTATCGAGATTATTAACTCTATAATATTCATGAAGGGAATCTTTGAGTTCTTGTTTGAGTTCCCCATATGAAGCATCCCCAATTCCGAGGACCCTAAAACCGACATTTCGAAGAGCTCTAGCGAATTGCCAATATGTTTCTGGGAAGTTTGGTGAAATTAGTACAAAATTTTTCATATTCTTATTTTCTTCATTTAATTATATTTTTTAATGTTTTTTGTTGCAAGTACGTGCGTATACAGGTATTATGTTCGTTGACAGACTAGTCAATTAAAAAATATGCCAAAATCAAAAGAACAATTTGAACAAATTCGTAACGAAAGAAAAGATACAATCTTGAGGAGTGCTTTAAATCTTTTTGTTTTAAAAGGGTATGACGCGGTCAATCTTGATGAAGTGACTAAGGACGCTCATTGTAGCCATGGTTTGCTATATCACTACTACAAATCAAAAGAAGAACTCTATCAAGGTGTTATTGAACAGATTGTTTATCCAAGTTGTAAAACAATGGTGGAGTGTATTAATTTCGATCAAAAAGCCAAGTTTGTTATACATGATTTACTCGATACTGTTCTTAAGGTTCTTAAGTCTCCTAATGATGAAAAGGTAAAAGAATTATATTTATTGTTAAATATCCATCTTCAAAAGAGTTTAAAGGTTGTTAAGAAAAATGAACAAGGTCATACATTTATTTACTCTACAATTGAAGATTTAATTAATAGAGGTAAGTTAGAAGGCGATTTCAATGATTATTCCAGTGCTGAACTTTCTATCTCTATCCTTAGTTTGATAAAAGGAATTGCGTTTAATCGCATTCATATAGGATATAAGAAATTCGTGTGTCCACATAGTGAAGTAATCATGGAAATGTTATTAAGATAAGAAGGTGACGTCATGTTAAAAAAGATAAAACTAATTTTAAAAAGTGTGAGGGAATATAAGAAATACGCTCTTATAACTCCTTTATTTATGATTGGTGAAGCAGCAATGGAATGCGCTATGCCATTTATCATGGGTTTATTCGTTGATGAAATTAAACTTCTCAATAACTCTGGTGATTTTTTCCATACAAGTGATGGCTCTATACCAGTGTTTTATCTAGCTCTAATGTTATTAGGGATGGCCATTATTTCACTACTTTGTGGTATTTTTGGAGGAATATATGCTTCTAAAGCTTCTGTTGGAATGGCTGCTAATTTACGTAGCGACTTGTATAAAAAGTTGACTAATTTCTCTTTTGAGAACATTGATAAATTCTCTACGAGTAGTTTAGTTACTAGAATGACCACTGATATTAATAATGTTCAGATGGCGTTCCAAATGATGATTCGTATTGTTATTAGAGCTCCATTAATGCTCATTTTCTCCGCTGTTATGACTTTCGTTGGTGGAGGAATGATGGGTTTTATCTTTGTGGGATTAATTCCAATTGTAGCCTTCGGATTACTTTTGATTATCAGACATGCGATGAAATTATTTATGTCCATCTTTAAACGATATGACAAACTCAACGAATCCATTCAAGAGAACGTCTCTGGTATTCGAGTTGTTAAATCATATGTTAGAGAAGACTTCGAAAAAGAAAAATTTGCCAAAGCTAGTGACGCAATTACTACCGACTTTGTCAAAGCAGAAAAGATTGTTGCTCTTAATAATCCTTTAATGAATACGGCTATCCATGTTAGTAATATTTTAATTATTGGTTTAGGTTCATTACTTATTTATAAATCAGGACATTTTGAAACCAAGATTGACCCCGCTACTGGTCATATAGTTGGTGACTGGGTAGGTGGACAATTAACTTTAGGGCAATTAAGCGCCCTTATCACATATGGTATCCAAATCCTTATGTCCCTGATGATGATTTCTATGATTATGGTGATGATTGCCATGTCAATTGAGTCCATCAAACGTATCTCAGAAGTCCTTGAAGAAGAGCCAACAATTGTTAATCCTCCCGTCTCTCTTAATAACGTTGTAAATGGTGATGTTGACTTCAATAATGTTTCATTCAAATACAAGAAAAACGCTGAAAGAAATGCGTTAAATAATATTGATATTCACATCAAAAGTGGCCAATTTATCGGAATTTTAGGTTCTACTGGTTCTGGAAAAACATCGGTCATCAACCTCATTTCTCGTCTATATGATGTTAGTGAAGGAGAGGTTCTTGTTGCAGGTCATAATGTCAAAGAATATGACCTTGAAACTTTAAGAGATAATGTCGCGGTTGTCCTTCAAAAGAATTTCCTTTTCTCAGGAACAATTGAATCCAATTTGAAATGGGGAAATCTTAACGCAAGTGAAGAAGATATGTGGAAAGCATGTCGTATTGCTCAAGCCGAAGAAATAGTTAAGGCTAAACCTGAAGGACTTCAATCAAAAGTTGAACAAGGTGGAGCAAACTTCTCAGGCGGACAAAAACAACGTCTTTGTATTGCTCGTGCCATCCTTAAAAATCCAAAGATTATGATTTTGGATGATTCTACTAGTGCGGTTGACACAAAAACTGACCGTTTAATTAGAAGAGGATTAAAGAATGATTTACCAGAAATGACAAAAATCGTTATTGCTCAGCGTATTAGTTCTATTGAGGACGCTGATCAAATCATCATCTTGGATAATGGTCATGTTGATGCCATCGGCACCCATGAAGAATTATTGAAAAATAATCATATTTATCAAGAAGTGTACTACACACAAAATAGAGTTGGAGGTGATAAATAATGCCACCAGTTCGTATTAGAGAAAGAGGAAGAGCGAGAAAAGGTACGATGAAAACTCTTCTCAAACGTTTATTCAAACTCTATCCTGCTCAACTTATCGTCTCACTTATTTGTTTAGTGTTTAATGTATTTGGAAATTTATCATCCTCTGTTTTTGTATCCCTTGCTACTAATGCTTTGACTCAAGCAGGAAAGGATTCATTCAACCCATTTGTGGATGTCTATCCAATCTCATCAACATTTGGTTTTACTATTTATAGTAATGTATCTTATTTATTAATCATTTTAGGTTCTATTTATTTAGTTGGTATTCTTGCTAGCTGGACTTGGAATCGCACAATGGCGATTGTCACTCAAAAGTTTATGAATGACTTCCGTAAAGCAATGTTCTCCCATATGGAAGATTTACCAATCAAATATTTTGATACGCACGCTCATGGATCAATCATGTCTTTATACACAAATGATATTGATACGATTAGACAATTCATCTCTCAAGCTTTGCCAAGTTTAATTCAGACAGGTTTAGTTTCAATCTTTGTCTTCTTCATTATGTTATCAACATCAGTTTGGATGACTTTAGTCGTTGTTGTTGGTTTCATCATTATGGTTGGTGTTGTTAAAGGACTTGGAGGAAAATCCTCAAAATACTTTATTAAACAACAAGCCGCATTAGGACAAGTTGAAGGTTCAATTGAAGAAAGTATTAAAGGACTTAAAGTCATCAAAGTATTCACTCATGAACAAAAGAGCGCTGAGGAATTTGACACTTTAAATGAAGAACTACGTGATTATGCAACAACCGCGAACATTCATGGTAACGTGATGATGCCGGTTATGGGTAACATAGGCAACTTCCTATATATTTTATGCGGACTTATGGGTGCCTTTATCTATGTCTTTGGATGGAAGAATCTATCCTTCAGTGGATATGAACCAATTAAAGGTGACCCTGCTCGATTCGCGGGAATGATTGCCCTCTTCTTAATGATGAGCAGAATGTTCGCCAATAACGTTAACCAATTCTCACAACAAATTATTTTCATTGTTATGGGTATGGCGGGTGCATCTCGCTGTTTGGAGTTAATGGATGAAAAAGCAGAAAAAGATGAAGGCTATGTCTATTTATGTAACATTAAATATAATGAAGATGGTAGTTTCGAAGAAACTGATGAACATACTAGAAATTATGCTTGGAAATATCGCCACAAAGATGGAACCATTGAATATCGTGAACTTAAAGGCGATATCGTTTTAGATAAAGTTGATTTCTCTTATGATGGTAAACGTCTTGTTCTTGAAGATGTTTCTATCTATGCTCATCCAGGACAAAAAATTGCCTTTGTAGGCGCTACTGGAGCAGGCAAAACCACAATTACTAATCTGATTAATCGTTTCTATGATATTGCGGATGGGAAAATCCGTTATGATGGAATCAATATTAATAAAATTAAAAAAGCTGATTTACGTCGTTCATTAGGTATTGTTTTACAAGACACTAACTTGTTCTCAGGAACAGTAATGGAGAATATCCGTTATGGTCGATTAGACGCAACTGATGAAGAATGTATCGAAGCCGCAAAAATTGCTAACGCTCATGATTTCATTAGTCGACTACCTGAAGGATATGACACCATGCTTTCTGGAGATGGCAGTAATCTCTCGCAAGGTCAAAGACAGCTCCTCTCTATTGCTAGAGCAGCAGTAGCAGATGCTCCTGTTATGATTTTAGATGAAGCAACTTCTTCAATTGATACTCGTACTGAAAGATTGGTGCAAAAAGGTACAGACCAATTAATGGAAGGTAGAACCGTCTTTGTGATTGCCCATCGATTGTCCACTGTTCAAAATAGTGATGCGATTATGGTTCTTGATCATGGTCACATTATTGAACGTGGAACTCACGATGATTTAATCAAACAAAAAGGTGTCTACTATAACCTATATACCGGAGCGTTTGAATTGGAATAAATTAAAAGCGAGAATCGCTCAGATCTCGCTTATTTTTTCTCTTCCAAATAATAATGGAATCGCCATTGTGACAGGAATATCATCTTTCACAATACGATAAACTACATCGATAATTGGTAGTTCAACTTGATATTTCTTTTCAAGTTCTTTAGCAGCCTCTAAGGCGTTGATACCTTCAACAACCATTCCAACTTTTTCTAATGTTTCTTTTAAGGAATAACCTTGTCCAATAAGAACACCAGCGTTATGGTTTCTACTATTTGTACTTGTTGCGGTAACAACAATATCACCGATACCACTTAAACCAGAAAAAGTTTGTTCAGTGCAGCCCATAGCTAAACCTATACGAGTAATTTCTGCTAAGCCCCTTGTGATAATTGCGGCTTTAGCGTTATCTCCATATCCTAATCCTTCAGACATACCAGCAGCTAAGGCAATAATATTTTTTAAAGCGCCACATAATTCCACACCTTTAATATCGGTATTTGTGTAAACTCTTAAAACATTATTGCTCACTTCTTCTTGTACAAGCTTTGCTATTTTTTTATCTTTGCAGCTAGAAACAATTAAAGTTGGCAATCCTTTAGCAACTTCTTCTGCGTGGGTTGGACCGCTTAAAGCGACAACATTAAACGAAGAACCTAAAACATCTTCTAAAATTTCACTCATCGTAAAGAGGGTATCCTTTTCAATTCCTTTAGAGACAGTGATGATTACTTGTTTGTCATTTAAAAATGGCTTGGTAACATTTGCAGTTTCACGAATATAAATAGAAGGAGTAGCAAAGATAACAAAATCCATATCTAAGCAGGCTTTAGAAATGTCGGTCACAAAATTGATATCACTAGAAATGATCGAGCCAGGAAGATTAGGATGAGTGTGTGTTTCTTTTAAAAGAATTGAATCCTTTTCAAATTTACTCCATAAAGTAACATTATGCCCCATCTTAACGAGCATGTTTGCTAAAGCGGTACCCCAAGTACCACTTCCTAATATTCCAATCTTTTTCATCATTATCTTCTCTCCAATTAAATAAAGTTTATCACAATAACAAGTTAGTTATCACTTATTAAGAATAACAATTATAATAGTGAGGATGACTTTATTAATTATTTCTCAAATTATCTTATTTGGTGTTGCTCTAGCAATGGACGCTTTTGCTGTCAGTGTAACTGACAGTCTTGTTTATGAAGATATCAATAAGAAGAAATCATTCTTTATTGCGGGTGTTTTTGGCTTAATGCAAGGCATCATGCCTCTAATTGGTTATTTCTTTATTGAGTTTATTGAATATATCGTCGGTGAATCAAGTGGGGTTAGAGCAGGACAAATCTTTTCAACAACGATTACATGGATCTCTTTCGGTTTATTAGTCTTCATTGGTGGAAAGATGCTACTTGAAGGAATTCTTGAAACTAGAAAAGAAAGCGAACAAAAAGAAAGAAAACATTTCTCGCTTAAAGAAGTGCTTATTATGGGTATAGCTACTGCGATTGATGCGATGGCGGTAGGTGTTACTCTTCATGCAGGATATAGTAATAACGCTACTGTGTGGCTTCACGCTGCTATTATTATTGTTATTACTTTTGTGATTTGTTTAATTGGCCTTTTCCTTGGAAGCGCAATCGCTAAACTCTTTAAAGGAAAATATGAAATCACAATGATTATTGGAGGAATAATCCTTCTCATTTTAGCGGCCTGGGTAGTTACAAGCCACTATGTCGGAATCTAATTTATCATTTTTACATTAGATAAAAAGTTGATTTTATTGATCAATTTTTTTATATTTTAGATAACCTCAAAGGAGGAACGACTTATGAAAAATAAATTGATTAGTTCTCTATTTATTTCTTTACTAACAGTAGTTATGGTTTCTTGTGGATCTAGTGGAGGTAGTGGAGATAGTACCCCAGTTACACCTATTCCTACCCCAACTCCAGAACCAACACCTACATGGAGTGAAGAAGAAGCTTTAGTTATGTCCACTCATCTTCATGATTATGTTTTCCCACGTTATAAAGATGAGACGACTGTAACCTTTAATGAAGAAGAAAATAAAGTCATTTTAAATGGTGGAGATGTTCAAAATAACGAACTTTCTACATATGCTTTGAAATTAAGTGACGATTTTGAGGTTAAAGATATCTCAAGAATTAATAACCTCCAAGAAGGTAGCGTTTATAAAGGGTTTGGTGAATTTGATACATCTTTAGGAGTGAGATGTGTTGAATTTTTACTATATGCGGAAAATAACACTGGTGTCCCTTCCTCTATAGGAGAAGGAACATTCTATTTAGAAGCATATGATCCATATGTATATTCTTTCCCAAGTGAATTTATTAGCGATTACGCAGAATTATCATTCTATTCAAAAGAAGTCCCACCTGCTATTGAGGCTAAATATTATGAAATTGATGATTCAGAACTTGCTATTTATTGTTATTTAGATAGTAATCTCGATGACGGTGGTTATAGCGAGATTCTTACTAATGCTTATTGGAACGTTTTAGAAGAAAAATATGATGACACTTTCTATGTCGCTGTTTCTCCTGATGAACAATACGCACTTTATTATTTATACGACAGTGGTATTAAATCATTAGACATTCATCTTGCCCCTATTCCTTATTGGCCAGCTAACCAAATTAATGATTTCTACACCAAATACGATTTAGAAAATTTTGGTGTTGTTCCTCTTGAAGGAAGCTTTTATCTATATAGAAATAATGTGAAAAATGATTATTACTATGAACATGAAATGTATGAATTAATTACTGCTTTCGTTGAAGTCTATAACGTTAGTAGAACTACTTTTGATACTTATATAACTAATTTAGAAAGTAGTGGTTACGAAGTAACAGAAAACAGTGATAAAAATTACACGATTAGAAAACTTATTCCTGATGTATGTTATGGCAAATATGATATCGAATATTACGAGAATGAGAGTTCTGTTAAATTCACTTTATATTATGCATTTGATCCAATCCCAGAAACTGGGTGGCCAAGAGAAGAAATCGCTCATATTTTAGGAGAAGGTTTCATTGACTCTATTCCAGAATATGAAGGCGCAAATAATGGATTCTCTGTCATTGAAGATTACATGGGCTACATGGTCCTTGTTTCCGTAAAAACAGGTACAGAAACAAGTGGAGTAGCTAGCTATAAAGAGACTCTTTTAAACGCTGGTTATACTGAATACGGTCTAGATTATTATAGTGACACGATTTATATGTCACCAAATCATGAAATCGCGATTACGACATATTACGCCACTAGTGGTTCAGTCACTATTACTTTTGCTGACGCTAGATTCCCAGAAAAAAACATTAAATCCATTTTGGAATATAACGGTATTACTGATTCTGTTCCTGCATTTATTGAATCATATGGAACTGATGTATATCTTTATCAAGGTGATTTAGAAATTTGTTTATTAATGCCAAAAGACGCTGATACAAGTCAAGCTATTGCTACTTATATTTCTATTCTCCTTAATAACGGATTTACTCTAAATGGAGAAAGCCCAAAATATAGTATTGGTCAATGTTTATCGCCAAATGGACAATTTAATATTGTCATCTATGAACTTAGTGGCAACTTATACATTGATATAACTACCACTAATGGAACCGATTTTGTTATTCCTAGTGAAGAAGTTATCTGGCCAAGCGAAGACATTAGTGAAGCCATTAAAGAAATTGGTGAATTCACTTTCCCTACTCCTTCATTTGCTTTCAGTTCTGTTGAGATTGAAGACTTTGGTGAAAAAGTTTGGATTGATATCTATCTAACTGGAAGTATGGATCCATCTAACTGTGCTTCTTTATATTGTGCTTCTTTATTATCTTGTAAAGATGGAATGAAATCCAAAACTGATGGTAATGCTACGATCATCACTGATGAAGTTATTGATATTAGAGTGACTCCTGTTGAATCTTTCGGTAATAAGATTGTCTCTATGGAAGTTACTGCTCACAAAGATGATCCAAGTGAACAAACAACTTTCCCAAGTGAGACTATTTCTTCCTTATTCCCTAATCTTGAATACCCAGTTATTACTGATTCCGGTGTTATCTATAGCATCTTGCAAGTTGCGGATTTAGATGGTTGGAAGGAAGTTGATTTTACAGCAACCTTTACATCTGTTGCACTCGCTGAAAGTGCGTTCGAAGATTATAAGACGAACTTAATCGAAATGGGATATACCTATACAACTATTATCTTATAAATTTTTATAAAAAGATACGACAAAAAGAAGCAAAAGCTTTGCTTTTTTAAAAACTAGAGATTTTA